>CAZJJT010000283.1:0-6398 GCA_964546395.1 uncultured Fibrobacterota bacterium | reverse complement strand
CCTGATCGAGCGAGTAGTCAAGAAGCCAGCAGTGCCACGGGTAGTGCCCGCGCGATGTCTCCCGGCGCGCCTCTTCGTAGGTCTGCACGAACGTCACGTTTGCCATGCTGCAGTCAAACGTGCGTCTCAACAACTCCATCTGGTAGGGGTCATCCTCGACCACCAGCACGTTCATCGTGCGGTCGAACGCGGCGGTCAGCTCGTTCTCCAGTTCTTCCCGACTGGAGTCGTTCCTCTGGGGCATGGTTGGGACGCTCTCTACGCCGCCGGGCTCCCGCGGCGCCTTTCACCCGCGATTCTACCAACGCGGGGGCGGAGAGTCAAGGTGTCTGAGAACCGTACTGAGAACACACCGCCCCTTCTCCCTGCGGATCAGACCAAGCCGCAACAGCAGTTGCACCGAGCCTTGCGCCTGGCGGGCCGTTATCGGCGGGCTGAGCATGCCGCCGAGCCGCTCGTAGTTCTCGCCGAACGTCACGGTGGTCGCGAGTTCGCGCACTGTGAGGAACGGGACACACCAGCACCATGCTCGTGCAGGGAACTTGACCCGATGTGAAAACGGAAGTCCCGCTTCTGCGGTATCAGTCCGTGCGGATCGACAGCCCTGCGCCTGCCTCGGCGCTCTGCGGTCCACCCGGTTTGCCCGGGACCGCTGTCACTTCGATCGCGTTGATGATCGGGTTGTTCTCTCGCCCGGCGAAACTGATAGTGATGTCTCCGTCTGCAACATCCGTCTCGAACCGCTTGACCACGGGAATATGCGTCACCCCGTCGTTCTCCGCCGCCGGCTCAAAGTCCTGCAGGACGGGCGCACCGTTCAACGCCACATCGAAGCGACGGTGGACCCAGCACAGGTCACCGTTGGGCAGCAGCATGGTGTTGAAATAGTAGGTCTCGGCGAAGTGCATGACTACCTCGTAGTGTCCGTTGGGAACCGTGAACCGGTACTCCGGCATGCCCGAAAGCTCGGTCATGTAGAGGTACGGATCCGGGCCAGTCACGTTCTTGCGCATCGCGCGGTCAACACCGCCTTCCGGCTTGGCCACTTCGCCGATGAAGGCGAGGTCGGGCGTGCGGTCGTAGGCACCCCCGCCAACCCTGCCGAACCCGCCCGGTGTGTACTCGCGGTCCGCACTCCAGACCACTCCCTTGGAATCTGTGTACTCTTCACCGGCGCAGTTGACACGAACCACGACGCCGGTATTCTCGTCGGGAAGACGGCCGTTGCGGAGGAACGCGACGGCGCCGTTCTCGAGCGAGACCGCCACCCCGTTGCGGCTCACTGCAATCGCGTTGTGCTGCACACCGGCGCTGAGCGGTATCGACGCTGTCTCGCTGCCCTCACCCGTGAGCACCACCAGGCGGCCCGTGCCGCCGTTCGCGGCACCGTACCCGGCAAGCGCCGACTTGGCACAGGCGACGAGCGCAGTGGGCTGCGTGGTGATGTCGAACACCGGACCGCGACGGCGGCCGCGCGGCTGGGCGACGGACGACGTGTCGGCCCTGGAGTGCACCGCTCCCTTGTCATCGACGATGTACCGTTCGTTCCAAGCCAGCAGCCAGCCGCTGGTCTTGTCCACCGTGAACACGGTGCCGGTGCGGCGCGAGCCGGGCATGTAGATGTGGGTGTTGTCCCACATCCCGCTGTGCGCGGGAATCTCCAGTGATGCTGCCCGTGCCTGGAGCAGGTCGCATTCACCTGTGGGCGCTTCGAACCGCACGTTCTGCCACACGATACGGCCATCCTCTACGCTGAGCACATCGTTCTTGCGCTGCATCACCACGTTCAGATGTCTGGACCAGATACGTTCGCCGGTAGCGGGATCGAGCGCGACAACAACCGTCCCACCCCCGTCCTCGGAGTTGCGGCCGGCAGACGCGAACAGCATGTCGCGGTATGCCAGGACCGCGCCGTAGACCGGCCAGACGCTTTCGGGGAGCCCGTGTTCGAGCATGCGCCGTTCGCGCGGCGCGATACGTGTGCGCCACATCGTGCTGCCATCGTCGGCTGAGAGCGCGTACACGTAGCCGTCGTTGCACCCGAAGAAACAGCCGTTGCCGTAGATGGTGGGTGAGGTCTCGACGCGGGCGCCGGCGCGGTAGCGCCACGCCTCGGCCCCGGTCTGCTCGTCGAGCGCAACCACTTCCCCGCGGTCAGTGACCGCCACGAACACCTTGCCGCAGCCGACAACCGGCGGGCTGAGACTCGCAAGCGTCCGTGACACCAGGGAGTGGCCCACGAGCCCGTTGTCCTGGCGACTCAGTACCGTGGTCTCCCACGCGGGAGTGAACGTGTAGTGTGACGGCACGCTGCTGGAAGAACTGCGCTGCGGGTTGGCCCGGTACATCGGCCACTCGCTCTGGCCGACCGAACGGTCGAGTGTACCGAATGCCGGTCCCTGCTCAACCGGCTTTGCTGTCTCGAACTCGGCCGTGGTCGGATCGCTGCCCACCGGCGCGATGGCGGTGAACCCGTAGGGGTGGACCGGTGAGCAGATGCAGTTGACCGGCGGGGCGAAGAGCATGCCGTCGGCCGCAACCAGGCTCGGGCCGCACGCCGCGCGCATGCCGCGATAGTAGTAGAGGCCAACCGTGTCACTCTCGATGAACTGGTAGCGGTGGTGACGGCCCGAGAGGGTCATGTTGCCCACCATGCCGAATGCCACGCATCCGAAATCGCTGCCTTCCGAGTCAATCCGGAAGCCTTCGCCCAGCAGAATACCCGGGATCTCCTTCTCCTTCCTGCCGCTCACCACGTCGTACGCACCGCCATCCACCCACAGCCGGCGATCGATCACCGGGCCCCACGAGTACGGCACCGAGTCGAGCTGCCACAGCACCGTGCCGTCGGCCGGCGAGACGCTGAGTGTCGCGTAGTGCTTGTTGACCAGCACGTAGTCGTCGCCACAGCTCAGCAATCGCGGGGTATGCCCGCCGAGCTGCGCGCCCGTGAGGCGGAACAGCTCCCTGCCCGACACCAACTCGCAGCCAAGCACGTAGTCGTCATCGACCGTCGCGCCTTTCACTTGCACAAACACGGCGTTGCTCGAAGCCATGACGTTGTTGGGGTTGTGGTCGAGTGACCAGCGGCGTGCGCCGGTCGCGGCGTCGAACGCCTCGACACCGCCAGCGGTCGTGTCCTCGCCGCGGCCGAACCCGGCGGTGACAATGGTGTTGCCGCTCACGCGCACCGCCCAGGCGAGATACTCGTTGCCGCAGGCAAACAGCTCGGCGCCGGTGGCGGGGCTGAACGCCGTGAGTCTGCCGTCACGCACCGCGTATACCGCGTGGCTGTCCACCGCCAGCGCGGCAACCTTGATAAGCGCAGTGCCCTCGATCAGCGACCAGAACGTGCGTGTCAGCGGAGGTCCGAGCCGCTGCTTCCAGAGCACCAGACCATTGAACGCATCACGCGCTTCGAGGAACTCCTCGGGCGCTTCGGGCTTCGTACCGATCAGACCCTCGTTCTCGGGCACGATACCGGTCACCGAGTACAGCACCCCGTCGAGCACTACCCAGCCGCGGCAGCCCGTGCTGCGTTCGACCGGCACCCCGTTCCCGTCAATCCACTTGTACCCGAACGGCGGCACCACCAACTCATCCTTCGACACGCGGTTGCTGCTCGCGTCGTAGTTGGTGTGGGTCCAGTTGTCCATCCCTGCCGGGAACGGCTTGCGCCAGAACTCCCAGCCCCCGCGACTTCTCACCGCGATCGCGCCGCCAGGGGCCACAACGCGTTCCATTTCTCCCTGAGACAAGCCAACCTTACGCGGCAGCCTGGCATCGTCGATCACCAGCAGGTTGACGAAGTGGTCGAGGTAGGGAAGCGCGGAGAGAGCAAGGCGTTCGACAGTCACGATATCGCTGCCCGGCTTGGCCCCCATGTCGTTGACAAGAGCGTCCCTGGCCGACTCGCGGGTGAGCAGCACATGCACGGAGAGTCCTGCACGGGCGAGGCCGAGGGGAAGGTCGGCGTCGAGCCGCTCGGACATCGAGAGGACAGTGACCAGGCCGTGGGTCCGAGCACACCCCTTGAGCAGGGCCGCGAGACTCTCAGTATCTCCTGCGGATGCCGCGAGCGGCAGACAGGCCATCACTGCGACTACGCAGAGCATCGGGTGCAGCAAGCTGCTACGTACTGGGTGTGTACATGCGCGATTCATCTGGTCTCCTTCAGGTTATGGAAGCAGCCACAATATACGCGGCATATATATCAGGGGGGGACAGTGTTATGTGGTGTTTACGGAATGGGACGCTGGAATACAGTATATAGGAGACGTCGATATAACTAACTGCAATACAATATGTAATAGCACTCATGCTGGCATAATGAGTAGCAGTGAACCGTACGGATCAGGGCTCGGGCGTCCCCCGATTTGTGACCAGCCGTGTGGTCTGGCGACGGTTCACGAAGCCCCGGATCTCCACCGTGGCGGTGCCGGGCCACAGACGACGCAGCGAGTCGGGGTCGGTGATGTGCTGTATCATCGCGTGCATCACGGCGGGGCCGTTGAAATTGTAGCTGGTCAGCCTGGCCATGAACGCGTCGAGGCTGTCGTCGAACCCAACCACTGACACACGCACCGGCACATCAACGCGCTCCGAACGCAAGTACCGCAGGCAAACCAGGGCGATGGGGTCGTTGGCTGCCACCCAGGCAGTGGTGTCCGGCTCGGCGAGGGCGCGCTCGAACAGCGGAACAAGGCGCTGCAGCAGTGTCTCGGGCAGAAACGCTTCGTCCACCCTCTGTCGCAGGTTGCTCACGGCGTTGGCCATGTACCTGCTGCTCGACGCCACGGTGCTGCGAAGGGCATCAAGCGAACGATGGAGCTGCTGTACCTCCGATTGTGCATCCTGCAGGAAGCCCCATCCCTTGTCCACATCCTCGATGGTGAACGCGACAACACTGTCAGGCATGCCGGCATCGGCATACGCCTCGCGAAGGCCCCGCAGACGGTTCCTCGACCAGGTCGCGTTGTTGTAGGGCGACAGGAAGGCAACCTTGCGGTGCCCGGTCCGGATCAGGAACCGGCCGACGTCGCGGGCCGGCATGGTGCTGCCGCCGACGCTGAAGATGCGCACGTGGGAGTTCGCCGGCCCGGCGACGGCCCGGCCGTAGTCTCTACCACCCTCGTCGAGAACCGAAAGCGGCTTGCGCAGCAGAGCCAGCCGCCGCAGCAACTCGTCTTCCTTCGCCGCTGCGACGCCGCTCGGCCACAACAGCAGCCCCAGAACGGTGTTTGGACGTTCGGGGTGGCTGAACACCTCGCGCCACCCCGGGGGGATGTCCAGGGCCCCCGACTCACGGTCGCAGGGGACGATGACGAAGTTCAGCTTCCGTCTGAGCACTTCGTACTCAAGGGTGCGGAGGTACTCCTGCACGCGGGGATGGGCCACCAGCGGACTGCCGTCGGGTCGCACCGGCGTGACCAACAGGATGGTGTTGAGGTGACTGTGCCTCACCGGTTCCGGGACACAGAACCCTCCCCGTTCCACCCCCAGACACCCATCGTGTACGAGCTGCTCCAGCGCCTTGCTGAGTGTGGGGTGCGAGACGCCATAGCGCGCCATGAACTCCTTGCGTGAAGGTACCATGTCGCCGGGCAGGTACACGCCGGCCAGTATGTCACGCCGGATGGCCCAGGTCAGTCGCTGCCATTTCTGGCCACCGGCTGCGTGCGCAGGCGGCGCGGGATCTGCCGCGGGCACAGCGGCATCCCCAACCACTCGTATCCCACTGCGAGGCTGGGCGCTCAGCACTCCCTGCTCCCTCAACTCCTGCACTGCCCGCCACATGGTAGCCTCTGCAACCCCCGCGCGCCTGGCCAGCTGCTTCACCGTGGGCAGACGCCGTGTGTTGGCGGCTACAGCCGCGGCAACAAGCCGACGCAGCACCTCAGCCGCTTTCCCGTGTGCCTTCCTCACGCCTTCGCTCCTCCTCGCAACGTGGTTTTCAGCAGTAATAATATAAATAGAACTTCATTGTTTCGACTTTGGCAGGGGGCAGAGCCCGGTCATTGGGTGTAGCGTTACCCGTGGGGCCCACAGGAGGGCCCTGGCTCACCGGCGCGCAGGCACTGTGCGCCACCAACTCCGGGGGGAACAGATGGACCATCGGACACTGCTCGGATTCGCGCTTTCGGCAGCAGTCTTCTGCAGCAGTCTCTGTGCCGCAACCGTGACGATAGACCCTTCCGTGGAATACCAGACAATCGAGGGGTTTGGCGGCGAGGTGCCATCGTGGCAATGGGGCCAGGTGAGCCAGGAGGATGCCGACCGGGTGGTGAATGACCTCGGCATTACCATGCTCAGGCTGCGTCCCGGACATGAGTTCGAGCCTGTCAATGACAACGCAGACCCCTTCGACATGGACATGAGCGGGTTCCTGACAACCGGGT
>CAZJJT010000282.1:0-6404 GCA_964546395.1 uncultured Fibrobacterota bacterium | reverse complement strand
GGGGACTACGGTGCGCAGGTACCGCGAACTGGGCGGCACGTACGGCTCGGACGTGCGCGACAAGGCCATGATACTCGAAGCGGCCTGCCTGCTGGAGCAGAACGACAAGGCGCTGGCAATCGCAAGGGAACTCTCGGAGAGTCTGTGCAAACAGGCCTGGTACAGTACGCAGACAACAGCCTACAGCCTGATCGCCCTGGCCCGTCACGCGGGCCTGGATGCGGGCGGGAAAAAGATGACGTTCACGTACACGACGGCGGGCGGCAAGGAGATGTCGGTCGCGACCGATCTGGCGATCGTGGAAGTGCCGGTGGCTGTCGCCAGGGAGACATCGCTCGCCGTCAGCGTCACCAACACCAGCGGGTTCATGGTGTATCCACGCGTGGTTGCCGAGGGCATCCCGGCGCCGGGCAGGGAGACGGCCGCGAGCAACAACATGAAGCTCGGCGTGTCATACCTGACACCGGGCGGTACGCGCCTCGACCCGGGTTCAATCGAGCAGGGCACCGACTTCATCATGGAGCTTACCGTGCGCAACACGGGCAGCCAGGGGCTGTACGAGGAGATCGCGCTGAGCAACCTGGTGGCCTCCGGCTGGGAGATCCGCAACGAGCGGTTCGAGGGCATGTCGGTGAGCACGTCGGATGCGTTTGAGTACCAGGATATCCGCGACGACCGCGTGTATACGTACTTCGATCTGAAACAGGGCGAGAGCAGGACACTGCAGGTGATGCTGAACGCATCGTACCTCGGCAGGTTCTACCTGCCGATGCAGAGTGTAGCGGCGATGTACGACGAGGCGATCAACGCGCGCGAGCCGGGAACATGGGTGAGCGTGGTCAGGCCCGGGACTGAGTAGGCGAAGGGTATATGATGTTGGGGGCTGCGCGGGGTACCCCCCGGGTTGGCATCGTGGTGTAAGAACAGATGTTCGCTTGGGGGGGACCCGCGGAGAGCAGTTGCGTATCCCCCACCACCTGCGGAGACGATACTCATCCCATGCGGAACATGAATACGCAGCAACTCAGAATCCAGACCTGCGACTACTGCGATTGGGAGAAGGCGCACGAGTTCTCCGACCTGATCAATGTGCACGATGCGGATGCACCCACGTCCACCTGCACACCATGAACTTCCAGGCAGCGGCGTTCTACCAGAAGCTCGGGTACGAGGTGCTCGCCACACTCAAGGGCGAGACGGGGAAATACACCAGGTTCTTTCTGGCAAAGCAGCTGTAGCCGCGCATCTCCCACCCGATCAGGTCGCGGATGCGATCGCCGCCGTTCATGCCTGTCCCCTCGTCGATCAAATGTCCGGGGTTGGTGCAGACGAAGTCACGGTAGTCGTTGAACTGCGAGGGCGTGGCGGTCCCTATCAGGTCCTGTTCGTTGGAGAACAGGTAGTCGCGCTCGATGGCGCGCAGGGCAGTGCCGGTCGTTCGGTGTCGAGATCAGAGACTTTGTACATCACATCGGCCTGGCGCGTGTCGCGTACAACGAATATCACGTAGCTCTGGTAGCCGCCCATTGGCACTCCAGCAGGTCCTCGTAGGACATGGAGACGGTCTGCGTTCACAGGGCAACTCCTCGTGTGGTGGTATGCGGCTGCATGGCCAGTCCCGGCCCTTCCACCAGATGGAATAGCTGCTGCCGCAGCGGCGCCCCGTGCAAGAACCGATAATTTCAGACACGTACTGGTAGATCGTACCGTCCGGCTCACTCCCACTCGGCTTTGCCCTGTGCCGTCTGTTCCCGAAATCTCTGGGGGCTCTTGCCGTACTGCCTGCGGAACGCCAGGGTGAAATGCGAGGGGTCACGGTACCCGACCGCGATGCCGACCTGCTTGGACGAGAGCGTGGTGCTCGCCAGCATGTCGGCCGCTACCGAAAGACGGCGTGCCGTGGCGTAGACCACCGGAGAGCGATCGAATCGCCTGACAAACATCCGGCTGCAGGTGCGGCGACTCACCTGCGCTGCGCGCGCTATCTCGGCAAGCGAGAGCGCGTGGGTGGTATTGCGGTCGATGAAGTTGAGGGCACGGGCCATGGGGCCGGGGATCTGCTGCGGACTGCCCTGCGCGCATTCCACGATCAGCGCATACGCGATACGCGAGAGCTGCGCGTAGTATCCCGGGGGCTTGCCGAGCAACAACCGGTGCGCTTCGCGCATGAGCGCACAGACACGAGCGGGCGCCGCGGGTCTGAGACTGTCGATATCCAGAACCCCGGCCGCACGCAGCGCCGTCTCCAGCGCCCGGCCCTCCAGCCGGACATACCGGTGATGCATGAACCCCTTCGGGCCAGTCGCCAGCCCGTGGCGATTGCCCTTGTGCATGAGCACAACATCCCCGGCAACCAGGTATCCCCGCCTGCCCTCCTGCTCATACTCGGCGTCACCGGCCGTGATCAGGTTGACCGACAGCAGCGTGCTGGACCATTCGTGGTGATCGCCCTCGGCCCAGCGCGATACGCCGCTGGAATGAATCCCCAGGGGAAGCAGACGCTCCTGTTCGGGCAAGCCCTGGGGATCGGTACGGATCTCCTGCTGCGTGCCGTGGCTTGATGCGGTGAACGTGTGCGCGCAGATACTCTCGACAAGATGAACCCGACGCATGTCACCTCCAGCCTCTGCCAGTTGGCCTTTTTTTCATATCTATTGGCCAGATTGGGAAATGCTATCTACCGAATCATACTGTAGGTTGTGTGGTGAAACACCAGAATGGACTACCCGCGAATGGCCATAAAATACCACAGGAACGGAAGGGGTACCATGGGATCCATCACGCGCATGGTTGCTGCAGGAAGCATCCTGGGCCTGATTCTCACCAACACGGCGGGAGCCGCCACCGTGACGATCACCGATGCCATCCGGCACCAGACCATCGAGGGATTCGGCGGGTTTGCGCCCAGCCACCAGTGGTGGCTCGACGGGCCGTTCTACAACGACGCGCACCTGGCCCTCATGATTGATACACTCGGGGTCACCATGATCCGGGAGAGCGCCGAGGATTTCGAGCCCGTCAACGACAACGCGGACCCGAACAGCGCGAACCTGGCGGGTTTCAAGCTCAACGGGATACTGGCCAAGCAGATTCCGTTCTGGCGGGCGATCAAGGCCAAGGCTGAAGCAAGTGACGAGCCCCTGCGGTTTATCTTCTCAAGCTGGTCTCCGCCGGCCTGGATGAAGACCAACAACAGCTTGAACAACGGCGGCGAGTTGCGAACCGACATGTATACCGAGTTCGCCGAGTACTGCGCGGAATATGTCAAAATGGTCCAGCGCGAAACCGGTATCGTCCCATACGCGTTCAGCCTCCAGAACGAGCCGGCGTTCGTCGAGCCGTATGCCTCTTGTGTGTTTTCCCCGACGCAACTCGTGGCGGCGGTGAAATCTGTGGGAGCGCGGTTTGCGGCCGAGGCGCTCGCCACGCGGTTCTTTCATGCCGAAGACATGCTCGCGCGATTCACCCTGACCCCGTATATCGGGACCGCGAATGCTGATCCGCTCGCCAAATCATACTTGCACAGCTGGGCGTTCCACGGATACAGCGACGGGGTCAATCCGACCCCTGCATCGCAGGCGGCCGGATACTGGACACGGGTGGCCACGGCCGCGAAGACCGCCGGCATACCGGTATGGATGACCGAGACCGAGGGGCACGACAACACGTGGACCGGCGGCATGCTGCTGGCCAACTGGATCAGCGCCGCGCTTAAATACGGCAAGGTCGCGGCCTGGTGTTACTTCTACCTGAGCGGCAGGGCCGACAGCGACCACGGGTTCATCCAGGGCGGGGTTCCCAATCGCCGTTTCGACGCCGCCTGGCACTTCTACCGGTTCATCAGGCCTGGCGCGGTGATGATCGACTGCATTTCGAGCGACACTACGGTGATGACTCTGGCGTTCACGCATGCTGAGAAGCGCACGCTTACCGTGCTGGCGATCAACTTCGGAAGCGCAGGGGCGACAGTCAACCTGACAGGCGAGCACCTGCCGTCGGCATTCACGCTCTACCGTTCCTCGGAGTCTGAGCGCCGTGTCACGGTGGGCACCACCGGACCGAGCGGAATCGCACTTCCGGGCAACAGCATTGTCACGCTTGTGGCGGAAGGGTACGATGTGTCAGGCGTGAGTCCGGGCGATCGGACAGCTCTGCGCACAAGCGCCCGGGCGTCCGGCAGCATGCAGGCGTCCACGGTGTACCTGCTTGACGGGAGGATGGTCCGCGGCGGCGGGACAGCCCGGGTACAGGGCGCATACATCTCCAAGCTCGCCCGCGGAGCGACAGCGCGGATCTGTGTCACACCGAAATAAGCTGGAGGAACCATGTTTCATCGAGTCCTGCTGACCTGTGCGGTCCTGTCGTCCACCACGCTGGCAGCCCGTCCGTCGACCATCCCTGCGATCCGGGAGTGGACCGACGGCGCCGGGTCATGGACGTTCACGAGCGCCACGCGTGTCGTTGCGGGAACCGACTGGTCGCTTGCCACAACCGCGGCGCTCTTCGCCCGCGAGCTCTCGGCGCTCAGCGGGTGGACCATTCCGGTGGTGCAGAGCGGCGCCGGGGCAGGGGATATCACGCTGACGGTCGACAGTTCGGACACTGCTCTCGGCCAGGAGGGCTACCGGTTGGAGATCACCGACCGAGTGGCCATACGGGGCCGTCCGTCCGGCGTGCTGAACGGCACGCGGACTGTTCTGCAGCTGCTCAGGACAGGCTACACGGCGGCCGGCGGCACGGCGCGCGACTGGCCCGCGTATCCCGAGCGGTCGCTCATGGTTGATGTCGGCCGCAAATACTTCACCATGGGCTGGCTGCGCAGCATGATCGCGCAGCTCTCGTATGTGAAGCTCAACGTACTCCACCTTCATCTGTTGGAGTACAACAACTTCCGCCTGCAGAGCGCGCGCCATCCCGAGATCAACCAGACACCGGACATGTTCTCCCGGGCGCAGATCGACAGCCTGCAGGACCTGGCAGCCGCGTACGGAGTCATGATCATACCGGAATTGGAGATGCCAGGACACTGCTGCTACCAGAGCCATCCAGAGGTCACGTTCGGCGGGTGTGGCCTTGATCTCTCAAAGGACACGACCTACCGGTTCGTCGCGGACATCCTCGACGAGTTCATCCCCTGGTTCCGCGGTCCCTACTGGCACGGCGGCTGCGACGAATACGGATCGATCAACGCCCCCGGCATGCTCGAATACGCGCAGGCGCACTACGGTCCCACTGCCATTGCCCGGGACACCTACCTGGGATTCATCAATTACGTGGACTCGGTTGTCAAGAGCAACGGAAAGACACTGCGGATCTGGTCTGATGGCGCCTGGGGTGGTTCGGCGGTGACCGTGAACAGCGATGTCGTATACGAGGTATGGAACTGCTGTGAACTGCTGGCGGACACGGCGATCTCGCAGGGGCACCATGTGTTCAACTCCGGCGCGCAGATTTACTATATCCTCGGCGGCTCGCGGCCCGCCGGGTCATCACTCTATAATTTCCCGGTTTTGAATGGTTTCTGTTACGGCGTACCAAGCAGTCGCGCATCGTGGGTCCTCGGCGCCCAGTTCTGCATCTGGTGCGACGACCCCAATGCCGAGACCGAGGCGCAGATAGCAGACAACACGCATGACCTTCTGCGCGCGTTCTCCCAGGCCTGCTGGGGTTCGCCCAAGCTGACCACGGACTACGCGCAGTTCTCGACGGTTATCTCCGCGCTCGGGGACCCGCCGGGAATCCCTGAAGTGCCCACGGTGGCGGTCGTGTCCGGCCCGCGCGCAGAAGGTCTCGCGGCCAGGTTGCCGGCAGCACCCGCTGTGCCCGTCGTCTATGACCTGCGCGGAGCACGGCTGGGTCCCAGGACGCGGATGGCCTGGGGTCTGCGTGTCGTGGAGACGCGGAGACGCGGCACTGGCTCTGCGACCGTTGCCGTGACGGGCGAGCCATGGTGATCGGGCATGCAGATTGGAGCACCACATTGTCCGGAGAACCGGAAAGGAGTCCTCGCATGCAACGCGTATCTCTCGTGTGTTCGCTGCTCGTGGCTGGAGGTTTAAGCACTGCAGTCGGCGCCGCGACCGTGACCCTGACAGTGGGCACGAAGTACCAGGAGGTGGACGGGTTCGGGTCGATGGAGACAATCGACCGATGGACAATCAAGCAGGGTCCGTTCTACTACACCGTGGACCTGGCCGAGGTGGGGTTCTACGACTCGATCGCGCGCGACATGCAGGTCCTGCGCATGGAGATTCCGCAGATGCAGGCAAGCGAGGGCGCGCCCTACGACGACGTGCCGTTCACGCACGCCATCCAGCTCCACCAGCGTGGCATGAACACGTTTTTCGGGGCGTGTTGGAGCCCACCGGGCTGGATGAAGAGCAACAGCAGTCTCACGCAGGGCG
>CAZJJT010000281.1:0-6439 GCA_964546395.1 uncultured Fibrobacterota bacterium | reverse complement strand
GCAATAGAAAAGGCCCGCGCCCTGCTGGCGTCGGTGGTCGAACGTGCGCTCAACGAAGCCGTCGACAGGCTCCCGACCGCGCGCCAGCTCGCCTCAATGGCCGGGGTGTCGCACCCGGTGATGTTGGCGGCGGTACGCGAACTCGCTGATGCAGGCGTGGTGGAGTCGCGCCGGGGACGGGGGATCGTGCTCTCGCGCCCCCTGCCGTCGGTACGGCGGCGAGCACTGCTGGGAACACAGCGCCGCCCGAAGTGGCGTGACGTGGCGGTGCGTGTCGAGCGGGACATACAGGACGGCGTGCATGCGGCCGGGGCCGGGCTGCCGACGCTCAAAAGCCTGGCGAACGACTACGGCGTGGGCTACCGCACGCTGCGCGGCGCGCTGCAGGCCCTCGTACGCCACGGTTCTCTTCAGTCAAGCAAGCGCGGCTACGTGGTCCGCGACATCGAAGCCCTTCACTTCCGCAACAGCGTGGTACTGGTGACCCGGGGCGACCGTCAGGGCAGCATATCGGAAGTGACTCCGCGGATGCACGAGCAGTTGCGGGCGATGGAGCGGGAGTGCTCCGCACACAACCTCCGCCTGCACACCTACACCTACGACTACGAAGGCACGTGGCTGTACCCCACCGAGCGCTGGCGCGAACTGGTGAACAGCGAGGAGCTGCAGGCCTCGGTCCTCGGGTTCATCGTGTGGCCCATGGGACTTACCGTTGACAAACTCCACGACCTCATCGTTCGCCTCTCGCGCCTGGGCAAGCCGATGTCGGTACTCGATGAAGGAGAGGGGTTCGGGTCTCCTCCCCCCACAGGGCCCCACGCGCCGGTGAGGCTGTTCGCGATGGCTGCGAGCCCCTCTGCGGGACGACTGGCCGGGCGGTTTCTGCTCGGGCTCGGCCACCGCACCGTGGCATTCGTCTCGCCGTTCCAGGATGCGCTCTGGTCGCGCACGCGCCTTCGCGGCCTGCTGCAGGCGTTCCGGGTGGCGGGGTTCGACGAGGGCGTGCGGGTAGTGGTGACCGGGCACCAGGAGCCGCTGGACGAGCCAAGCGGGCGCTCGGTGTACCAGGCGCTCGACCTCGCGGCACAGTCGATGGCGACGGGGGGAGGTGGAGCGGCCATGCGCGTCGGCCGCGCCATCCATCGCCTGCGGTACCGTATCGCTTCGGCGGTGCAGGAGCAGGTTGCCCGCGAGTCGCTGGTCGAGCTGTTCGAACGAACGCTGCGTGAAGCGCCGGAGGCAACGGCGTGGGTCGGCAGCAATGACTACGTGGCGGTGGAAGCGATGGAGTTCCTGGCCGCACACGGCAAGCAGGTACCCGAAGAGGTGTCGGTGACAGGGTTCGATGACGGGCTGGAGGCGCACCTGCACAAGCTGACCAGCTACAACTTCAACGGCCAGGCGATTGTGCGTGCGATGCTCGGGCATATCCTCGACCCGGAACGTCTCCCGCTCCGGGCACGTCAGCTGAGCCCCGTGGAAACCGAGGGGTTCATAGTGGTACGTGCGACCACCGGCCGCGCCCTGCGCCAGCCGCAGACCTAGAAACCCCACCCCCACACGCCGGCATCGCTGAGCGCCGAGGCCGTTGTATGGAGACTGGCCGAAGCAGTGCGACCGTCCGGACCCACCAGCTCCAGCCACACCTCCATCAGCACCCCCTCGCTCTGCCCTTCCTCGAGCGCCATCCCGCCCTCATCCACCCGTCTCACGCCAAACTCGCCCACCCGTGCCCCCTCCACACCAATGTGCACCGGCACATCGCCGCACAACAGCGTCGAGTCGTAGTTGAGGCGGTAGGAGACAGTGTCTCCCGCCTCCTGGCTCACGTACACAACTTCCCTGTCACCGAACGACAGCACCACCCGACTTCGACGGATCCCGGTGGACACGGCGGTGATAATGCGGTCAGCGGCCGCATGCAGACGCGAAGAGCGGTCGGTGGTGTACACGTGACGAGTCAGGCCCGACCAGGTGTAGACGATGAGCGTGACCACCAGCGCGCTGAGGAATATCGCCACCACCAGTTCGACCATGGAGTAGCCACCGGAGATACCGCTGCGCCTGGAGCGTGTCATTGGTACCCCTGTATCAGCCGGACCGACACCAGTGCCGTGTCCCGCCCCGGCACCGCGACATCAACCTGCACGGTCGTGTTCGCCAGCGTGTCGAGAAGCCGCTCATACGTCTCTTCCCGCAGCACCGTCCGCCGCACCTCCAACTGCAGGTTGTCGGCACTGGCCAGGTACGTCGAGTCCTCCAGCACGCAGCCCATGCGGGCAATCTGACGGACCCGTTCGGCCTCGCTCTCGGCAAGCTGCGCGCCCACCGAAATCTGGTACGAGCGGCCCCGCACCAGGTCGGCATCGCGCACCAACTGCAGCACCACTCCGGCGCTCAGCCCCAGCAGGAACACCGCCAGCATCACTTCCACAATGGTCATGCCCGAGCACCGCTCATTCATCGGTGTGCACCTCCTCTGTCCAGGAGACCGCCACGGGGCGACCCATAAACACGGGAAGGTGGTACCGATAGAGGTCATCGATGGGCTCCTGGCGTCCGGTGATACGCCGCTGGTCCTTCGGCTCACCGCAGTTCACCAGCGAACGGGCCCGGATCACCCCCGAAAGCGATCCCTCGAAACACAACTCGCCTTCGACGTACACCACCCCGCGCATCGTGACCCCCGAACTCACGTGCATGCTGGCATTCCCACCGATCGCCGCCACCGCGGCGTCCACCCGTGCCCACTCCTCAAGGGTAACCGTGAACCGCCGCACGGTGTCCGCCACCGCGTCCGACGAGTCGGCAGGGGCTCGCGGTTTCCGGCGTGCCACGGCCACCAGGGTGCTCCGATCGACCACCTCCGCCTCCCCGCCCACCGCAATCGTGCCCAGCGCCAGGATATCGCCCGAGAACGACGCCTTCCCGTGCATCAGTACCCGTCCCCCGCACACAATCGACACGTTGCGCATCACCACGTCGTCGTACACCCGCACCTCGCCGCTCACCAGGAACCGCACGTCGCGCACCTCTGCACTGCCGGTCACCTGGAGGTCGCCGTCGATTACCACGCACCGGTCCTCGCGCCACGCGATCGCGCCGAACTCGCCGGTAAGGAACAACGAGTTCTCCATCCGCTCTTCCACGAGCCCCAGCTCATCACTGGCGGTGACCGTCACCGGCATGTCTCCCAGTTCGAACCCGGTGGTGTCCTCGAACTCCTTGCGGAACGCGCTGAGAATCTCCTGCAGCTGCTCTTCACGCACATCCGACTCGCCGAATACGCCCGGTTCCCACCGGTAGAACGGATCGCGCGGGTAGCCGGTGGGGACATACAGCAGTGTCTCGGGCGACCAGGGGACCCGTGAGGCCAGCAGGGCGGTGAGTCCGCTGCGCCTGGCCCGATACCGTCCCACCGACCGCAGCATCACTGTCGTGCCCGACAGCTCCCGCCGAAGGGTCGCGTCACCGTAGCTGCTGTCGTCGAACAGCACCGCTTCCTCGGGCTCGCCGCCCAGCGGCAGGAACGTATCGACACTGTCCGAGCTGTCACTGCGTGCTCCGGCGAACAGAAACGAGTTGAACAGGTCGGTCCGGCGCGCGTCCATGGTCGGCAGCGTATCGACACCGGCAGAGTCGAGGCCAAGGCGTTCGAGCGCCCAGTACACGCCCGAGCGGGCGTTGAGGCGGGCCTGGAGAGCCACCGGGCGTGCGAGGTTCTGCCGCGTCAGCTGCATCTGTCCGAGTTGGTAGACAAACGCCACCACCGCGGCCAGCACACCGAACACGAGCACCATCAGCAGCGCCGCCCCCTGCTCGTCGCGAAGCAGTGTGCGGCCGTTCATCTCACTACTCCTGCACCGGCACGTCCCATGTCCCGGACGCATCGCGGAATACCACGCGGTCACGCTGGATCTTCGCCACCGTTATCTGCTCGAGAACCGTGTCGCCGACACTGCAGATGTGGCTCCGCCCGTCGGCATCCTGCACCACCGCCTGCGGCTTGCTGCTGCGGAACAGGATCCCGTTGATAGTGAGAGTGGGACGGGCCTGTACGGCGCGCGCCGCCGAGGGTCTGCCGACACGCGTGCGGCCCAAGACGAACGGCGAGGGCCCCTCGTAGCCAAACCCCCTGGCAGCCGATTCCGGCAGCGGCTCCAGCGCCTGCAGGACCAGCGAATCGAGATGCGGGGGCCGCACACCGGCGCCGTCCCGCTGCTCCCGGCCGAGCGCCGCAACGGTGCGACCGAGACCGAACACGCCGCGCACGCCCAGCACGCATACCACGAGGGCGAGAACGGTGAGCAGGAATGCACGGGTTGCTGAGTTCATCGCACGTCCTCATCCTCTTTGAGAAACACGGTAACCAGGAGCTTCACGTCGACCGAGCGTGAGTCGTGCGCCGAGACGGCGAGGCGTTCCACCCGCGTGAGGTGCGGCTGCGATTCGAGTGCGGCGACGAACTTGCCGAGGGCTGTGTAGGTACACGCGAACTCAAGGAGCACCGGGCACGCACCATCCGACTGCTCAGAGGTCTGCGGTTTCACTCCGACAAACGGTATCCCGCAGCCCTTGGCCTTGCCGATAAGCGACTCGAGCAGGCCCGAGAGATCACTCGCGCGGGCCATGCCGCCCGACAACCGCTCAAGCATCGACTGCAGCGAGTCGTTGGTCTCAGCCAGCTGCTCGCGCAGCACCACGTGGCCGCCGGCAACCGCCAACAGCGAGTCGTACTGCGCCACGCTCTGGCCCACCGTGGTCGCCTGGCGGTAGATGCGCGCACCGGGGCCGTTCAGCAGCGCTGCGGCCCCCCACAGCACACAGCCCAGTACGAGCAGGGGGATCCGCTCGTTGGTCAGGAATCGTACAATCGCAGCGTACATACCATCCGGAACCTTATCGAGGAGCCCTCACGGTCACGCTCGAGCGCGCTCAGCGATATCGCGCTCAGGTACTCCACTTTCTGCAGCATTGCAATGAAATCAGTGGCGTCAGTCTCCCTGGCAGCGGTGCCCGCCAGCGCGATGCGCACCCGGGAGGAGTCGCCGGACACCGGCTCCGAGCCAAGCATGTCGAGTGCCAGCCCGTTTGAACGTTTCTCGCCGAGCAGTGCCAGCAGCGCCGCCCAACGCGTCTGCCTCGCAAATGACGCGCGTAGTGAGAGAATTCGCTCGGCGAGCTCGCGGTTCTCTTCGAGAAACTGGCGCGTCTCGCTGCTTCCCGCAACCGCCTGTTCGTAGGCTTGCCGACGTTTGGACTCCCGCACGGAGACCGTATGGTAACGAGCAGACACTGCACCGAACGCAATGGCAGTCGCCAGTGCAGTCGCGGCCGCGGTCGCGTACATTCCCGTGCGAACTGTCCGGACCGCACTCTCCGCCGAGGGCCCGGCCAGACAGATCAGGTCGGGTTCCAGCGCAGCGAGTGCCACACCCGCTGCCCTCATCTGCTCAAGCGTCAACGCCCTCCCGCCCCCGTCCACTGTCACCTGGTGGTACCCGAACTCGCCATCTCCGGCCGGCAGTTCCCCGCCCAGCACATAGACCGGCATCGGCGAGGGAAGCGAACCGTAGTGCCGGGACAGGTGGCGACGGATACGGGCCAGGTGACACGGGAGCGCATCGCGGGTCGCGGGAGCCATGTGCACAACGAACTTCAGGTCGCGATCCACGACCACCCCAACCGCGTAGCTCGTCGCCGTCTGCATCGCGCTCAGAAACGAATCCGGTGCACCCATGGCATGCAGTGGAAGAGTGGCGAGCATGGCGTCTTCGCTCACCACTCCCACCAGGTTCCTCTTGAGTGCCTCCGTGTGAGTGCCGATCTCGGCTTCGAACGCGCGCGCGCTCATCCCGCCGTCCTTCGCTTCGGCACCGATTTCTCCTGCCCGCGGTTCCCCCGTGTTCCAGTGGGTCCGAAGACCAAGCAGAACGCCCTTGCCCATGAGCAGCTCGCCGCGAACGCCTGAGCGGCGCCACCGGCCGCTCGGGCGTACCCGCCAGCCCGTGCGGCCGTGACGCACCCCCGCCATCACGTAGCGTCCCTCACCGTCCAGGACAATGCCGTACAAGGTGCTGCTCATGGCTGCGGCTCAGCGCCCCTGTCTCTGCGCCGCGCATCCCTGCGCTCCGAACTCTCCGCGTCACCGCTGTCCGACAGCGTACCGGGACTGAGCGCGGCGGAGGGAACGGGCTGCGGCTCCTGCGTCGAGCCCTGCGGCTCCGGCTGCTGCGCTTCACGCTGCTGCCGCGCCTTGCGGCGTCGCTCCCGGAGGCTGCGCAGGCCCGAGATCGACTTGTGCTCCGGTCCGTTCAGCAGGTAGAGGTCGTAGTCGCGCAGTTCCGACTTGAGGTTGACCGTGTCGGCCTGCGAGATGACATGCGGGGTGATATAGACCACCAGGTTGGTCTTCGAGCGGGTGCGTGAGTTGGTGCGG
>CAZJJT010000280.1:0-6454 GCA_964546395.1 uncultured Fibrobacterota bacterium | reverse complement strand
GCGAGGCCCTGTGCGCGGAAGGTTCGGGGACTTACTCCCTTTGCCCGGCGGAAGAACCGCGAGAACGACTGCAGGCTCACAAAGCCGGTCAGTTCAGCGACCTCCTTGATTGACATGGTGGAATAGCGCAGGTGTTGTTCTGCCACATCGGCGCGCGTGGCATCGACGAAGGCCTTCAGGCTCACCCCGTACTGACGACGGAACAGGTGCGACACGCGGCTCGTCGAGAGGCCGACCTGCGTGGCGACTGCCGGCACGGTGACTGGCCAGTGGTCGCAGTTCAGTACAACGTGGCGTGCCCGCTCCGCCGCCGTCAGGTACCGACCATCGCCGTGCGACGGCTCGGGGGGTGCAGCGATCCAGGCGACCAGCGCCGACAGCAGCGGATCGACCACGTGCGGGTGCGGCGCGAGCTGCCGCATGGTAGGCGGCAGCAGACTGGTGAGAGCATCGACAATGCGGGCGCCTATGAGCGAGGGCCCTCGCCATACCACAGCCGAGCGCAACTCGCTGCGTACCTCGAGCTTCAGCGATGTCGTCGCGGTGCCATCTTCGAGGTACTCCGACACGTGTTCGGTGAACGGCGGCAGGAGTGCCACCCAGCCGCCGGTCACTTCGCGCGTGTCACTGCCTGCCCGCATGCGTGTCCGACCGCTCGCGAACACCTCAAGCTGCCAGAACGGGTGGGAATGGGCTCCGGCAACCCACCCGGCGCCGAATGTGCCGCGCTGCGAGTACAGCAGATGCGCCGCAACGCGGGGAGCAGCAGAAAACGATAACATATCGTGTCCCATGCTAATTTCTGAGGACACCAGACGCATTACATTGTGCCATGCCAGCAAAATACGTCAAAATCGTCCCTTGCCCCGGAGCGGTCCCATGCACTCGTCATTCCCTAGGTACACAGACCACGATCCCCTCGTCCCGGTATGGTGCGTTACCCCCAACCGCCCGGCCTGCATGCACCGTTTCTTCGACACGTCCCCCATCAGTCCCTCTGGCCGGTACATCGCGGTGTTCCAACTGCCCTTCGAAGACCGACAGCCGCAGCCCGGAGAGCTGGGCCAGGTGTGCCTCGTGGACCTTGAAGCAGGCACCGATCGCGTGGTTGCACAGACCGGTGGCTGGGAGCCCCAGATGGGCGCGAATCTCAACTGGGGTGCAACCGACCATGAGCTGTATTTCAATGACGTCGACACGAAGACATGGGTGCCGTTTGCCTGGCGGCTCGACCCGCTCACCGGCACACGCGAGCGCATGCAGGGCACGGTGTACCACTGCTCCCCCGACGGGCGCTGGCTGATATCGGCCAACATGGCCACCATGCGCCGCACGCAGCCGGGGTACGGGGTTGTGGTCCCCGACGAGCGCATGCGGTGGAACGTGGGGTTGGCCGACGACGACGGGTTCTGCCTGACCGACACCGCCACCGGTGAGTCACGGCTGCTGGTGTCGATCCGCGAAATGATTGACAAAGCAGACCCGCCGGTGCAGTTCGACCGCGCGAGCCGCATCGAGATGTACGGGTTTCACAGCAAGTTCAACCCTCAATGCGACCGCCTGATGCTCAGCCTCCGGTGGTTCCCCGCGCTCGACAAACCGCGGTGGAACCTGTTCAAGCTCGACTGCCCTTCGGTGCGCTTCGCGTGGGTCACGATGCGTCTTGACGGCAGCGAGATGCACTGCCCGGTGGGACCTGAGCAGTGGGAGAAGGGCGGACACCACGCGACCTGGTTTCCCGATGGGGAGCGCATCTCGATGAACCTCAACATCGACCGCGATTGCATGCGGTTCGTGCAGGTAGACCAGGACGGGAGCAACCTGCGCGCGATGTTCGATGATGTGGTCGGGTCCGGCCACCCCACCGTGCATCCCAACGGTACTCATCTGCTGACCGACACCTACACGTTCGAAGGGCCGGCGTTTGGTGATGGCACCATACCGCTTCGCTGGGTGAATCTCAGTACGGGCGCGGAGCAGACCCTGGTGCGCATCAACACGGCCCAGCCTGCCGACGATGGCGTCCTTCGAGTCGACCCCCATCCCGCCTGGGACCGCACCTGGCGCTACGTGACGTTCAACGCGTTCGTGGGTGGGACACGGCGGGTGTTCGTGGCGGACATGGGGAAGATGGTGACACAGCAGACAACACACCGAACCTGAAACCCAGGGCACGTCACACCGGCAGGGCACCGTCCCTCCACCGGCTCGACGAATCGCACTTCCTCCTTGTCAACAGCAACCTTCACCACGATGTACCTGTGCATCGTTCTGGGAGGATGGCACCTGCCAGCAGCAGTGCAGAGAGAAGCACCGCCGTGAACCGCAGCATCCATGGCTTCCCGCGTCGATCAGAGGTTCAGTACGTCGTAGGTGACCCCGGCCTTCATCCGGTAGAACCCTCTCGTCTGCACATCAGTGGTCACCTGCACGCCGCGGTTGCCGACCTTGAGCATGGCCCCCGCCTGGGCCGGACCAACGTTCACCCCAACGCCGAGGCCGAGTGTGTAGTCGCCGGTAGCCATGTCGACACCCACTTCGGTCTGTATGATGCCGAAGCTGATTCCAATCGAGACCGCACTTCCGTTCAAGTTGACACAGATGATCCAGATGCAGCCGTCGATAGTGATGCCGCTGCTCTGTTCCGCGAAGTAGGCGTCCCAGTCGATGTCGTCCCAGGCTTGCGCGGCGGCCTCACAGGTCACCCGCACATCCTCGGCCCACAGCGCCATGTTCTCCTGGGAGTAGACATAGGTCGATTCGACCAGTTCCTCGATGACCTCGATATTGTTGTAGATGACGGCCAGCGCGTACTCGTGGTCGAACGCGTCAGGGTTGCGGGTCGTGACCGAGAACACGTAGTTCTCGTACTCACAGAGAGCAGAGCTGAGTATCTGGTCGACCAGTGGCGGCACCCCGGCCTCATCGCGCACGGCGGTCTGAAGGAACGCCTGGTCCCGGGAGCATTGGGCCGACAGGCATCCCGCTTCGCAGACCTCGTCGAGGTTGCACGCGTTGATGCAGTCGGTCGCGTCCCACCCGCTCTGCTGTACGTTGGCAAGGAACGTCTGCTCGATACTCCACGATGTTCCGCCGATGCCGAGATGCGCACCGATACGCACCATGGCCGAGTCGATGACATGTTGGTAGCTCAGCACCGTGTCGAGGATCAGCGTCAGGTTGGTCGGTGGGTTGTACGGATCGATGACAAACGGCGGGACCGTAATCTCGGAGCTGGGCTCGGGCAGCGCCGCAAGCATCGCTTCGACCTCGGGATTGTCTTTGTCGAATATGCGGGCCTGACGCAGGACATGGGTCGCCATGTCGTCTTCGCCAAGCGCCACGTACAACTCGGCAAGTCGCACCTTGAGCGTGACGTTTTCGGGCTGCAGCATGGTGGCCTGCCGCATCTCGTAGGCAGCGCGCTCAAGGCTTCCGAGTTTCTCGTATGAGTACGCCAAGTTGATGTGCACCGCGCTGTACGTCGAGTCCAACTCCTTTGCCTGCAGCAGCACAACCCGGGCTTCACCGTACCTGCCGAGGTAGTTGAGTGCAAACCCGACCTTCGAGTAGACTTCGGCGGTGGGACTCAGCTCGGCGGCCTGCAGAAAGCAGTACAGCGCCGTCGACATGCTGCCCTTCAGTATCGCTTCCAGGCCGGCCACCAACAACGTGTCGGTCACCGTTGCGGGAAACGCCGTGTCCGCCACTGCCTTCTGTGGTACCAGCCCCGCGGGGAACAGTGAGTCGATCTCGGCCTTGAGCGCCGGGGCCAACCCGTCGCCAATCTCGGTCCGCAGGCCATCCAGAAGCCGGCCGAGTTCCGACACGGCTAACGGTCGTTCGACAAACTCCGTAGCCGACAGCGTGTTGTAGGGTGAGGTCGGTGTACCACCGCCGGGTGATGACACCGGGTCATCGCCGCACTGCAACGCCAATCCCCCGAGAACCAGGCACAGCCCCACCCTTGTGTGTCTCATCGCCCCTCCTGTTGTCGTTCACATGTTGTCTCTGCAGCCTCGTCCCGAAAATCGCTCATGACACTGTCGAGGGGGACTGCGGACTGGTTCGGTGCCCGTCAGAAGATGGTGTTCATCGGGAATACCGGCAGAGAACCATGGCGGCGTTCTCACTCGCCGTGCTTGGCATGGTAGACACCCCACCCGCAGCCCCTCGCGGGACGGGGCTTCAACTCAACATCCACGTACAGAACGGTCTCCGCGTTCTCCCCGTACGGACCCTGGACCACTTCCCGCCCGTCCGCATCAACGACCAGGGAGCACCCGATATTCCTCCACCCGTCCCAAGGGCCGCCGTGCATCGGTCCGACACTGCTTGCGCCGCAGAACCAGACTGCGTAGTCGCGGGCGATGGGGGTATAGGCGTGGCGCCAGGTGTCGCCGTACGGGCTCTTTGCGTTGTCGTGGTCCGGTGGCACCGCCCATGCGGCGGGTGACAGGATGATGTCGGCGCCCATGTAGCAGAGCGCGCGGCTCAGACAGGAGTGCTCAGCGTTGGCGTCGGCGCAGATCAGCAGCCCGATGGAGCCACACTCGGTGCGGCAGACGTTCAGCATGTTGCCCTGGGCGTAGTAGTCGAACCCGATCTCCAGCTCGTTGAGCTTGCGGTAGTGGAGAAGCACGTCGCCGTCTCTCCCGATGTACACCGCGCTGTTGTAGATGGTGTCCCCGTCACGCTCCACCAGGCCGGAGCAGACGAACACGTTGTGTTCGCGTGCCGCGCGACGAAGAGCAGCACACGTGTCTCCGTCAGGGACAGCGGATGCGTTCCCTGCAGCCGCGGGGTGTGTCCACCCCAGGTCCATTGCCTCGGGCAGCAGCACGATGCGGGCGCCGTTTGCTGCCGCTTCACCGATGAGCTTCCCGGCATGAGCCAGGTTCCCCGGCTTGTTGCCGCACTCGACGAACATCTGGACAACCGCAAGTTTCAGCACCTGCTTCCCCCCGTCCTCACCGCAACGCTTCATATGCAGCGTACCTGCCGTACTGCCAGTCCCAATCCACGATCTCGAAGTCATCCCAGCTGATCCCGACACTCTGGATGTAGCCGGTGACGGAGTTCGCGGCACAGAGGTCGCTCCACTTCGTCTGCAGGTGGTCGTCGAGTTCTGCCATGAAATAGCCGGAGCTCCAGCTCGAGTTGTCGGCGTTGATTACCCCGTACTTCTGACAGGCCCGCAGAATAATCCGTGCGGCGCGCGAGTCGCGGTACGCCGAACTGCCGGGCGTTCCGGTCAGCGGGATACGCCGGTTGATATCGAAGCTGCTCTTGAGGCGCCACCGGAGCCCCATGGGCGAATCGTAGGTCCCGCTCAGAGCCCCGGCGCGGTGGCTTGCCGGGTGTACGAAATAGTTGGCGCTTCCCACGCTGCAGCTGCGCAGCGCATGGTGGATCTCCCCCTCCGCCAGCTCGTCGATCAGCACGAGCCCCGGCACGATCGCCAGCCCGGCAGCATCGCCCGAGGTCCAGCCGATGGGGCGGTAGGCGCCCACTGGACTCGGGTTCGCGCCCGGGATGTTGCCGGTGCCCGTGCGCGTGAACACCTCGGAGTAGAACGGGAACTGCGCGATATTGGCCACGTCCCAGTCGAACGGGCCGGTGCCGGCACGAAAGCACCGCCACATGCTCCAGTTCTGCCAGTTCTCGACATCCACGATCTCGATGTGGCAGTCACCGTCGTTGGTGCAATCGCCAGTGCTCGGGTTACCTTCAGGGTAGGCGTCAACCGGGTCACCCAGCATGGTGTGCACAAACGGCACGGGGACCACGTCGCTCTCGTCCGCGAAGTCGGTGATGGTCGGGGCGCCGGCAGCGTGGTTACCCATCACGCGGAACACGCTGAAGTCGAACAGCACGCGGAGGAACGCCGGCGATGGGGCAGCTCTGAGGTCGCCGATGAACCCGTCCGACTTCGCGCTCACAACACCGTTGCGCACGTCGAGCGCCCAGCCGTGGTGGCGCGGGTTGAACGGGCGGTTGGGCCAGGGCGGCCAGTCCTCGCGGTCCCACGCAGTCACCTTCACGCGGACCGAGTCGAACTCACCGGCCGTGTCAACCACGGTGAACGTGATGCGATGGTTCGCACCGGCGGACACCGCCGTGTCACCTGCCAGGCTGGTGTACCAGAGGTACGGTCCTTCGTTCTCGAGTACCGGGTCGCGCTCCATTCCGCGCACGCCCGGGAAGATCCGACACAGGTGGCCGTTGGTGTTGGCGAGGTCGAATGTCACGTCGAATGCGCGTGTCTTCATGCCGCTGCCGTTGTCGGTGATACCGGTAATGCTGGCATGTACGTTTGAGACAGTCGGCGCGGCGCATACCGCAGCACAGCACATGCCTGCAACAGCAACTGTCAGACTGGTTCTCATGTGCGTGCTCCCTAGTGGTATGACACGTAAGTAATGCTATATTTGAGTTGTTCTTTGACACTTCG
>CAZJJT010000279.1:0-6473 GCA_964546395.1 uncultured Fibrobacterota bacterium | reverse complement strand
CAGTGAAATCTGCGCATCGGTCAACTCCTCGAACGTGAACAGGTCACGCACGAGCCCTGCCACAAACTTGGCACTCCCCCCGCCTATGAATGCAACCTTCATGGTTCGTTTCCTGTGTTAAGGTTGACGTCGCCCCGGTGGCCATTCGGCCACCACCCCTCTCGCGTACGGGAGAAGGGGTACAGCCATACTACTCGCGCGGCTACCGTGGTGACTTGACAACAGCCCGCTCGCCGTGCACCGGGATTGCGGTGCGCAGCTTCGGGTACTTCACCTGCATGTAGTCTACGAACAACTGTGGGTCCTCACTGTTCATGGCAAACATCTCAAAGTGCGCGGGAACTGTCATGCCCGGCGCGATTGCACCTGCCAGGTCTGCCGACTCCTGGTAGGTCATGTTGCCGATACATCCCTCACGGAGGCGCTTCGCGTCGCGACCGTTGATCGGCAGAAACGCGATATCGAACTGCCACGTGCGCAGGATGCCCTGCATCCCCTCGTACATGCAGGTGTCACCGGCGTGGTAGAGCGTGACGCCGTTGCCGCTGAGCACGAAGCCCACGTACGGGTGCAAGCCGGTGGCGCCGTCGACATCAAGCAGTTCGTGTGCAGCCGGCACCGCGGTGACCGTCACACCGTCAACAGTGTGTACCTTGCCAAGGTCAACTCCCAGCACACGTTCGGACGGAAGCCCGACTTCCTTCACGACTCGCTCACGCAGCAACTCAGGCACCACGAACCGCGCGCGGGGCGACGCCGTGGCAATGACCGGCCAGGCGGGACGGTCGATGTGATCGCCGTGGTCGTGGCTGCCAAGCACCAGCGATGCATTGGTGAGTTGCTCAGGAGTCAGAAGGGGGGCTACCTGACGGCTGCTTCCCGGCGTGAGAAACGGATCGAGGTAGCAAACAGTTTCTCCAAGCTTGACCACGAAGCTGTGCTGGCCAAGCCACCAGAACGCGCAGTTGCCCTCGTCCACCACACACGCATCGATATCGGCGATGAGCGCTTGTCCGGTCTTCATATCGCTCCCTCCCAGTCCAGAACCACTTTGACGACGTTCCGGTCGTTCTTCACAGTCTCAACAGCATCCGCAAACTCAGGTGCCGGCAGCACTTTCGAAACCAGTGCTCCCAGCGCCACCTCTCCAGTCGCCGCCGCGCGGACTGCCTCGTCCCATCCGCCGGCGCTGGCATTTGAGCCCACCACCCGCAACTCGCGGTGCAGGAGCGTGTTCCAGGCGAAGGATGCCCGCGTTGCGCCGTAGTCCCCCACCACCAGCAGGGTCGCATCATGCGCACAGGCTGCAAGTGCAGCCTCCATGCCAGAGGCCGATCCGCTCGCTTCGACCACCAGGTCGTATGAACCCGGTTCCGCTGCAGTGCCGGCATCGTGGTAGTTGCGCGCGCGGTGGGCACCAAGCGTCTTCGCGACAGCCAGACGGTTCGTGCGGCCACCGCAGCACACCACCTCGTGTGCTCCCGCCCGCCGCAGCAGTGCGCACGCAAGGAGCCCGATCGGCCCGTCCCCCATCACCAGCGCTCTCTGCACCGCGCTGTTGCCGGCCCGGGCCATCGCCCTCTCACACACCGCCAGCGGTTCTATGAGCGCCGCCTGGTGCATGAGAAAGCCTGCGGGAAGCATCCTGAGGTTCCTCGCCTCTGTCAAGAGGTACTGTGCATACCCCCCCGGGTGCTCAAACCCCACCTCACCGCCATCGCTGAGGACATTGTCGCCAACCACTGCCTTCCCGACCACGTCGGCATCCACACCCGGCCCGACCGCATCCACGTATCCAGCCCACTCGTGCCCTGGTGTCGACGGGAAGCCGGTCCGGTTCCAACCGGCAATCATCTCGAGATCGGTGGCACAGATCCCGCAGGCAGCGGTACGCACGCGCACTTCTCCCTTTGAGGGCTGCGGCTCGGGCAGCTCAAGCCACTCGAGCCTGCCGGGCGCTGTATTGACAATGGCCTTCATGGGTTCACTATCACCTTGTTGCGTTCCGGTTGCCCCATCACCTCAACTGCCTTGTGGATCTCCTCGAGTGGGAACCGATGCGAGATAATCTTCGCGGGGTCAACCAATCCGCGCTCCATCAGCATCAGCGCCTTCTGCATGGCAAGCGGCGTGGTCCCAAAGCTCGCGTCCATGCGACCTTCCAGGAAGTGTGTCAGCCCGCCGTCAAGCTCGAATGTCTCGTGCGTGGTGATGCCGAACACGTTCCAGCGCGTGCCCCGACGGCGAAGGTCGGTCATGAGCTTCACTGCCCCGATTGGGCCGGCTGCCTCGATCACCAGGTCGGGCCCTTCCGGGAGTATGTCGTATACGAGTTTCTTCGGATCGCCCGTTGAGGGATCCACGGCATGCGTGGCGCCAAGGCTCAACGCGTTGTTCCGTGCATACTCGCTGGTGTCGACCGCCACCAGCCGGCCCGCGCCCGCCGCCCGCGCCACCATCAGACAGAGAAGGCCGATACCCCCCACGCCGATCACCACCACATCGTCCCCGACACTCATCTGGCTGTAGTGCACCACCCCTTTCCACGCGCCGGAGAGGGGCTCTGCAAGCGCGGCCGTGTCGAACGACACCGACCCGGGCTTGTGAAACAGGCACTGCGCGTCTGTCTTCATGTATTCCGCGAACGCTCCGGGCCGTACGTCAGCGGGCCCGTCGCCGCCCGTGGTCCACGCATGCTCGCAGTAGTGTGTGTTGCCGACTCGACAGTGACTGCAGACCCCGCAGTACCCTGAAGGCTGACAGACCACCTCGTCGCCCTCACGAAACCCTTTCACGCCCGTACCGACAGCCGCGACCACGCCCGCCGGCTCGTGGCCCGGCACGAACGGGAACGACACGTTGCGCCGGATACCTTTGATTGCCTTGTAGTCGGTGGCACAGAACCCGCAACTGCGGATCCGCACTACCACTTCGCCTGTCGCGGGTTCGGGCGTCGGCATATCCTCGAGCACAAGCTGATTGAAATCCCTGAGCACTGCTGCACGCATGGTGTTCGCCTCCTTCAGAGTGACTCGCCGTTGGCGGCGATAGTGTCTCGGTACCCGTAGGCAGAGTCCTTGGGGATCCTGCGCTGCGTCGGGTAGTCGGTAAACACAAGCCCGACCCGGATCGCATCCCCCATGGCCCACTCGAAGTTGTCGGTGAAACACCACTGGAAGTAGCCTGTGACCGGTGTACCGTCGTCACTCGCCCGTCTGAGTTCGCGCAGATACCGGTGGAGGTAGTCGATGCGCTGCGGGTCATGCACCTTGCCGTCGAGTGAGATCACATCGGCGTTCTGGTGGCCATTCTCGGTAATCACTATCGGCAGACCGTAGCGTTCGTGCAGCAGGCGTGGGCCCCAGTAGAGTGACTCCGGGAGCACATGCCAGAAATCCTGCGTTGTCTTGGGGTACCCGGGAGGCAGGGGGACCTCGCGCCACCCCCGGCCGGTGTCGGCCGCGACCACGATGCCGCTGTAGATGTTGACACCCAGGAAGTCCAGCGGCTGGCAGATGGCCTTCATGTCACCATCCATGGCCCGTGGAGCCGTTTCACCGAACACCTTCAGCCCGTCTTCGGGGTACTCACCGCGGAGCATCGGGTCCATCCACCAGGTGTTGGAGAACATGCCGCGGTTCTCGACAGTGAACATGGCCTTGCGTGCCGCCTCAATGTCCGCTGGTGCTTCGCTCTGGGGAACCTTGGTTTGCGCGACAAGGGCTGTACCCACCGTTGGCGGCGTATGCGCGCGATCTCGAATCACCTGCACCGCACGGCCATGCGCGAGCAGCACGTGGTGCGCGGCACGGGTCACCTCATCGGTCCGCAGTGTGTCTCCCGGCGCATGGTATCCCGACTGATGCCCCAGCCCGACAAAACACTGCGGCTCATTGTGCGTCATCCAGTGACTGACACGGTCCGACAGACGGTCAACGACGGTCTGCGTGTACTCCGCGAACCACTCGGCGCTGTCGCGGTTGAGCCATCCCCCCCGGTGGTAGAGCGCAAGCGGGTAGTCCCAGTGGAACAGCGTGAGCCACGGTGCGACGCCCTTGCCGACCAACTCATCCACCAGTCGGTCATAGAAATCAAGTCCTGCCGCGTTCACCTCACCCACCCCTTCGGGCAGCACCCGCGGCCAGGACACCGAGAAGCGGTAAGCCCTGATCCCCAACTGCGCCATGAGCGCGACGTCTTCGCGGTACCGATGGTAGTGGTCACAGGCAACATCGCCGTTCTGCCCACGCCAGATCGCACCCTCCTTGCGGCAGAACATGTCCCACACCGACTGGCCCTTGCCGTCCTCGAATGCCGCCCCTTCGACCTGGTACGACGCCGACGCGACCCCCCACACGAAATCCCTCGGAAACCCCATGAGCCCCCCTTGCAGTGACACCGTCACCCCCACGCTTACGCACTGCGCCCGTCGAGCAGCACGGCCGGGACTGTCTCACACCCTGTGTCCACCTCGCCCGCCACCAGCCCCTCCAGCAGCGAGAACGCACGTCGCCCCACTTCCCTTCCATCGAAATGCACGCTCGTCAGCCCGAGGGCCCGCCCCTGCGCTTCCCCGTCGAAGCCTGCCACCCGGAGCGCGCCGGGCACTGCGATGCCCTGTTCGGCTGCCCGGTGCCATACCTGGAGGGCCCCCACATCGTTGGAGCAGAACACGGCTGCCGCACCGCCCTGTGAAAACTCCCCAAGCTGTTCATCGGTGAGCTCTGCAAGGCTGCAGTGGTTGACCGGCCCCGCCGGCATGCGACTCAACCAGGCTTCGCGCGCCGCCGACCACCGATCCTCGTGCCCAAGGTGCCCGTCGACCACCTGCACGAACAGCAGGCGGTTCGCCCCGCCATCCAGAAGGCGCGTCACCACCGCCGTTGCGCCGCCGCGGTTGTCGATACCCACGGTCGGGCCCTGGTACCCACGGTATGAGGGGTGGTTGGGATCGAGCACAACCACGGGGCGGCCAAGCGCACAGAGCGCCTGCGTGGTCCGGAGTGGAACATCACCCCACACCAGAAGCCCGTCCGGCATGTGTGGCCACCCGTAGCGCCCCTCGGCCGCGCCAAGAAGCGAGCTGGCCGTCACCACGTTCAGTACCACGCCGGAGTCAGACGCTTGCGCGGACAGCGACGACATCGCCCCCGCGGCCGCGGCACTGGCCAGGGTGGGGAATGATGCCGGCAGCACAAGGCTGAACAACTGCGGTGCGCGCCCCTTCAGTATCCGAGCGGCCAGGTTCGGGCTGTACCCCACCTTCCGAGCCGCCTCCTGCACCCGCCTTCTGGTCGCCCCAGCCACCTTCAGACTGCCTGAGAGCGCCAGCGACACGGTGGAGCGGTCAAGGCCGAGGGTCTCGGCTATCTGCTTCATGGTAGGTCGTTGCGGGGAAGACATATGCCATTTCACTCGATTGAAATGCAAGATAGCACAAACAGAAGCGGTTGTCAACGGGGTTCTGGAAATCCGGGATCAGAAATCGGAAAATGGGAAAGCCACACGCGAGGACCTAGAACAGCAGGCCCACGCTCACCTGTCCCACAAGGCCCTCACCGGGCATAGCGTACTCGCTGCGGTCCTTGCCGAGGAACCCGCTCAGGGCCACACTGAAGCTGAGGTCGTGGAGTGTCGTGTAGGTGAGAGCACCCGTGACGGTCGCGGAGTAGTCGTTGATATTCATGATACCGTTGAGCTGCAGCGTGAGATCGCTCACGACGAAATCGCTGACTGCGGCGTACAGCCCCCAGTAGAACCGGGCGTTGCTGTTGTCCTCATTCAGCCCATTGGCAACGAAGTACTGGCCCTTGGTCATCAGCACCAGCGGCACGGTGTCACCCGGGGAGGGCGGAGCGAGCGCGTACAGCCCGTTGTCGTCCAGCAGCTTCTTCGAATGCGCCGCGCCGTTGAAATAGCCTTCGAGCGCCACGGTCAAGCGGTCATCCACGCCGAACAGGTCGAGTATCCCGAACAGCCCGAGTGCCATCCGCGGGTACCACGTCCCTTCACGCGACCTGACATACAGCACGCCAGAGTCGCTCACTGCGACCGTCGGGTAGTTGGCACCGTCGGTGATACTCGCTTCGAATGACAGCACCGCACCCCCGAACACGCCGGTTGAGAGGTCCAGGCCGATCACCGGCCTGTGGTGCGGCTTGCCCCACACCGACACCGACACCTCGGTACCCCCGATCAGCACCTCCGCCTTCGCGGCCCCCGCGATGCTGTCGGCAGCCCTGAGGTCGTTGAGATCGGCGAACCCGTACAGGTTCACGCGCGTGCCGAACGCCACGTGCGTCTTCAGTCCCAGCACGCCCTCCCGCGCACCCACCAGGTCGATGAACTCCCTGCGCTCGACATTGATCAGGTCGGTGGGATTCCAGAAACTGCACCGTCCCCACTGCAGCACCTGCTTGCCTGCCCGGAAGTACGCCCGCCGCGCGATGTTGACGTCGAGGAACAACTCCCGC
>CAZJJT010000278.1:0-6473 GCA_964546395.1 uncultured Fibrobacterota bacterium | reverse complement strand
GGACAGGTCGCGCTCAAGCATGTCGTGGAGACGGTAGTAGACCCACCCGGTCACCTTCCCGTAGCGAAGCGCGGCGTAGATCCCGAACGCCATGGTCAGCGCACCGTCCCAGGTGAAATCGTACCCCGAAGTCTCGGTCATCCAGAACTGGCGGTTGGTGGCCCCGACATTGCGCGCGGGACGGTCCCAGGCCTGTGCCTGTGCCGAGTTCGGCACCGGGTTCACCCCGTCGGAGTAGGTGTGCGTGGCGAAGATGTCGAGATACGGGTTCGACTCCGGATCGGCCATGATCGTACCCTCGAAAAACCCGAAGTTCGAGAGCAGGTCCTCGGCAAGGATGAGGCGTGTATCGAGGTTCTCGGCTTCGAGGCGCGGCCCGACCACCTTGACCAGGTCGCGAAGTTCGGTAGGCGTGTACACGCACGAGCAGTAGAACTGCGCGAAGCGCGGTTCGTTCTGCAGGCTCATGCCGTACAGGTCGATACCCATGTGCTGCTTGGCAAGCTTGATCCACCCGACGATGTGCTCGGCGAACTCGTTCATGATGGTCGGGGTCATGATGAGGCGGTTGTCCGGGTCCCCCTCGCCGACCTGCGAACCGTTCACCTTCATCCACGCCGGCGGGCTCAGCACCGAGAAGAAGAACTTCATGTCCGGGTTGCACTCGTGCAGGTCCTTGATCAGGTCGATCTGCTCGCCAAACCGGCCCGTGGCATCGAACCGAGACAGGTCAAGGCTGAACGGATCGCTGTTGTCATTGACATCCTCGATGTCGTCGTAGTTCAGGAAGTAGCGGTGGATGGTGACCCCAAGGTCGTTGGCGATCTGTTCGGCCCAGGCGCGCGATCCCTGCGGCGCACCGGCCCACTCGGCCTGGAATCCGCCGAACCCCCCGAACCCGTCGATAGTCTGGTACTCCGTGGTATGGTCGACAGTGGCTGTAGCCGCGAAGAGTGGCGACAGTGCCACGAGTGTGATGCCGAGTGCGCGTGTCATGCTGCCCATGGAATCCTCCTTGCCGTGTGAACGCTCTCCCCCTCCGCAAATATGGGCGTGACAACGATACCGTGCCGTACTTGTGGGGCGCTGCAGTCGTGGAAAAAGGTAATATTTCCCATTGGCGATTGGCGAATACAAAACTACAATTACTGTATTAAACGCAACGACGAATTGCCCCCGTAGGTGTACGGCGTGCTACTCTATGAGGTACAGGGACAGTTGGACACAGGGAACATGGGGGGCACGTATGAATCGCTGGTCAGTCGCGCTTGCCGCATGCATCGCCATCGGAGTTTCCGCACACGCCCAGGTCACACTCCCGGGCGGCATCGTGGTACCCAAAGAGCGGTTCATCATCTATATCGTTGTCGGCAACTCGGAAGCCGAGGGGCAGACCACGGTGCGGAGCAACGATCCGCTGCGCCCGCTCTGGGACGAAACGCATCCCCGCCTCTGGAACTTCAATGTCGAGGACAACAACAACCCTGGTCCGCACCATACCTGGGTGCCTGCACGGGGCAAGAACCACGCGGGCACGCTGGCTGCATACCCGGATTGGCTCGGGCCGGAGATGCCGTTGCTGAAGGAACTCGTGGAGCAGTACTCCGAAGAGTACTACTTCGGCGTGCTGAAGGTCGCCAACCAGGGCGACCGGCTGCGCAAGCAGTATCTGAACGACGAACTCGGCTGGGGCGAAGAGCACCAGTGGACGCAGATCACCGACGCCATCGCCGCAATCGGTCCGAACACCGTAACCTGGGGCGGGATGTTCACCGTGTTCTGCGACATGGAGATCCACGACGTGATCATGGGGTATGCGGATGCGCCACCCCGCCTTGACAGCCTTGCGCACGATATTGTCACCCTTACGCAGCGCGCACGGGTGGCCACCAACTCCGAGCTTCCGCTTCTGTTCGCCTGTCCGCCGGGCACCTATTTCACGTGTATCGACGAGGGCCGGCGCGATGTCTGGGACCGTCTCAACACGCAGCTCTCCCTGATCCCGACGCTTGATTCGCGTGCGGTCTCCATTCCGGTATGGTGGGGCGACACGAGCTATGTCCTGCAGGAGTTCGTCGACCCGTCGAACGGTCACTACAGCGGCAAGGCGCTGGCGCGTCTGGCGGAGGAGACAGTCGGGATCATCCGGACCAATGGCTATGTCCCGCCTCTCGGCAACGACACGCAGCCTCCCACGGCGCCGACCGGCCTGAGCGCTTCGGGGGTGGGCCCGGTCTCGCTCACGCTTTCGTGGACAGCGTCAACCGATGATGTGGGTGTGAGCAGCTACACGGTGTACCGCGACGGCGACTCGGCGGCGGCCACCGCGGCGACATCGGTCGTGGTCAGTGGCCTGTCGCCCCTTACGGCCTACACGTTCACCGTCCGCGCGCGTGATTTCAGCGGCAAGGTGTCCGCGCTCAGCGCGCCGCTGCAGGTGAGCACGGCAGAACCGGGCGCCGACGGGGAGGCCCCCACCGTCCCGCAGAACCTTCGTGCCGAGTCGGTCGGCTTGACAGGCGCCACGCTGGCCTGGAACGCGTCCACCGACAATGTCGGTGTGGCCGTCTACGTGGTGTTCCAGGACGGCTATGCGGTGGACACCGTCAACACGACCCAGGCGACAGTAAGCGGTCTGCTGCAGCAGACCATGTACGTGTTCACGGTGCGTGCCCGCGATGCAGCGGGTAATGAGTCGGCCTCGAGCGCGGCTTTGACAGTGACCACCGGCACACCAGTCGCGTTCCCGTTCAGGGTGAACGTGGGCGGCCCGGCCGCCAACGGCTACCTGGCCGACAGGGAGTGGGACGGCCAGGGGTACGGGTACACCGGGAGTACCGGCGCTACCGAGGGAAGCGGTGACGTGACCGGGACAGCCGATGACTCTGTGTACCACTTCCTTCGGTACGGTGCCGACCTCGGCTACCGCGTAGCAGTGCCGAATGGCTCGTACAATGTGACACTGATGTTCGCTGAGTACTGGTGGGATGCCGGCAACAGGGTGTTCACGCCGTTTGTCAACGGTGAAGCGACTGTGGCGCAGCCGATCGACGTTGCTGCGGCAGTGGGGTTCCGCGCCGCGTTTACCGTGGAAGCGAGCGTGGAGGTGAGCAGCGGACTCATCGATATCACGTTCACGCACGAGGGTGGTGATGGCTCGGGCAATGTGCCGATCCTCAACGGTATACTGGTAGAGAACGCCGCGGCCTACGTCCTTCTTGGCCCCACCGATCAGTCGCAGTACTGCGTGGGTGATACCCTGGCCGTGCGCTGGCTCTCGAACACAGCCCTGGTCACGGGCACCGATATCTACGTGAGCGCCGATGGGGGCGAGGGGTGGCTGCTGGTGAACACCGAAGGCACCGTGTTTGTGCACGACCCGCGCTGGGGCGACTATCCATTCGTGATACCCGAACAACTCGGCGATGTGTCGCTGATCGGCGTGCCGCTTACGCTCAAGCTGAGCGGGTACAACAGCTCGTACAGCACCGAGATGCAGGGGACGTTCACGGTTCTGTCCGGACTCTCGAACACGCCCGGCGTGTCCGGTGCGCGGCAGCCGGTTCCTGCCGTCCGCGCTGCAGGTGACGGGGGCATTGTTGTCAGTGGTATCCCGCGCGGGGAGCGGGCCACGCTCGAAGTGCATGCGCTCAACGGCGCGCTGGTGCGCCGATGGGTGATCGAGCGCAACGGAGCGGTCCCGTCCTTCGAAACGACACGGAGTTGGGGGGCGCGCGTGGTGGTGCTGCGGGTTGCGGGAGGGCAACACACCGCACTGCTTGCGGCTCGCTGAGCGTGTGTCCGATTCACACTGTCCCCGGCCGGAAACGGGTGTGTCCCCTCCCTGTGTCTCCTGACCCGCCCGGCCGGGGCGGTGTCTCGAACCCGGCACGCGTCCGGAACCAGCGGAGGGAGTCCATGAAGCAATCCGCCTGTACACGAGGGACTGCTGCACGCTTCAGTCTGGCGCTGGCGTTCCTGTCAGGGACAGTTGGGCCGGCGGCGGCGCAGACGCTGCGCTACGGCACGTACGTGAACACAGACGTGACGTTTGCGACGACCGACATCCTGCTGCAGGGCATCTACGATGCCGCCGAGGCCGGGGAAGCCACCCTGGTCCAGACAGACGGGGGATACCATGTGCTCGTGGAAGGCGGCGGGTACAACGGCGTCTGGATAGAAACGCAGCCTATGGGCGGTGAGATGTACGCCAAGCGTAACCTTGAGGTCGCGCTCGACAACCAACTCATCTTCATCGATTACCAGCGTGCCGACGGCATGCTCCCGTGCTACGGCGGCACCAGTCCCAGCTACGACCGATTGCAGGGATACTGTTTTCCCACCCATGCCTGGAAGATGTACTTCCATATCGGCAAAGACAGCGACTACCTCGATACACTCTACCAGGCACTCCGCCGGCACGACGAGTGGCTGTGGGCCAACCGCGACAGCGACCACGACGGCGTACTCGAGGGCACCAGCCCTGATATGGGGACGGACGGGGCCGAGGCCGTCTACGCGGGGGTGCATGAACCCATGGATATCACCGCCTACTCCTATGACGGACGTAACACGCTGGCCAGGATCGCCGCCGAACTGGGCAACGGTCAGCAGGCCGTGTGGCGTGCCCGGGCCGACTCGCTCAGGGTGAGAATCCAGAATCTCATGTGGGATCCGGCGCAGCACGCCTGCTATAACCTTGACAATGGCAACAACCGCCTTCCCGCGCTGGTCCACAACAATCTGCGGTGCATGTACCATGGCATCTTCAGCCAGGACATGGCGGACGAGTTCGTCAGTTACCACCTGTTCAACCGCAGCGAGTTCTGGACGCCCCTGCCGCTGGTTTCCGTGGCGATCAGCGACCCCCGGTTTTTCTACAGCCTGGACGACCGCAACAACTGGAGCGGTGCGCCCGAGGGGCTCACGTTCCAGCGCACGCTCATCGCGCTGGACAACTACGGTCACTGCGCCGAGGAGTGGCTTGTCGGTGAGCGGTTGCTTCGAAGCCTCAACTGGAACTGCCATTTCACACAGCAGTACGACCCCATTACGACACTGCCGTACTGGGACAACTATTTCAACTACGGTCCGAGCCAGCTTGCAGCGCTGGAGTATATCACGTACCTGTACGGGGTCCGGCGTGATGGAGATTCCCTCTACTGGTCGGGACAGGCACGGGCAAGCCACACGCAGGAGTATACGCAGGTGTGGGGCGCTGACCAGTACCGTGTCCGGACCGGCGCCGGCGTCACCCGAGGTTTCATCAACTCGTCTGAAGTGTACAACTGCACGCCGGGCGTTCGCGTGGTTACCGACCTGGCCGGCAGCGTGGCACGCGTGATTGGTATCGATACCGTCGCTGCCAGGAGTGTTACACTGAACGCAGCGGGATCAGCGTATACGTTCACCGTGCATCCCAACGAGGTGTTGGAGCGGAGCGGCCCCACGTTCGTTTCTGTGAAGCAGGTTCCTTACGGCTATGACCCGCGCGTGCAGACCGGCCGGCCGTGGGGGCCCGTCCTGGCCGAGCGCTGGAGCAGCAAGGCGGTTCGTGTGCACTGGATGGACCGCTTCTCTGACCAGACAGGTTTCTCGGTGGAGCGCGCCGACGACAGCGCTTTCACGCAGAACGTCGCTTCATTCACTGCGGCTGCCACCGACACGTGCTTCGTGGACAACACAGTGACCGCGGGACGGAAGTACTACTACCGCGTTCGCGTACAGGGCTCGCAGGGACAGAGCGGCCACTCGTACGTCACTTCCGCCACCGCGCAGGATCCCTACCTGTCGGACTTCGATGTCTTCGTGCTGCGTGCCGGTCGTTCGTACTACCGTGACCGCTGCGAGAGTGGTGGCGCCATAAGTCTCAACGGGGTAGCATTCACCAAAGGTATTGCCACACACGCCAACTGCACGGTGATATTCGATCTTGGCGGTCTCTACAGCCGTTTCACCGCCCAGGTCGGCGTAGACGATGCTGCGAGCAGCCACGGAAGCGTGACATTCAGTGTCTATCTCGACAGCGACACGTCGGCTGCGTTCGCGAGTGGTCTCATGCGGGGCGGCGACCAGCGCAAGACTGTGGATCTTGATGTGAGCGGTAAGCAGACGATGACGCTGGTGGTGACCGACGGCGGCGATGACATCGGGTGGGACCATGCCGAGTGGGCTGACGCGAAGCTGACCGGCGCTGACGTCGCCACGCGCGTCCCAGGCCAGGCGGCGATGCCGTTGGCCCCGGCGCCGTGCATACGACGTGCCGGCCCGCAGGGCCGCCTGGTCATCACGAACCTTCAACTGGCCGCGTGGACCGTACGCATCGTGGATGCGGCGGGACGGATGATCGCGAGTCGAAGGGTCGTCGGCCAGAAGAGCGTCACGTGTGACATCGGGCGCCTGTCGGCAGGTGCCTGTGTCGTCCGGGTCGACGGGCCGCGGACCATGGTGGAACGGGTCGTTGTTGCGCGGCA
>CAZJJT010000277.1:0-6479 GCA_964546395.1 uncultured Fibrobacterota bacterium | reverse complement strand
TGCTGCTGGCAGTGGCGGTGCTGATGTCCCGTCGTGACTGCCATGGCGGCCGCATCGGGGCGCGGCACGGGTCGGTGGCCGACACTCTCGGCATGCACGGGCGGGACACGGCGGATACGTGTGTGGGCGGGAGCGATACGACAGACGTGGTGGAAGAGGCGGACTCGGTGTCAGTTGATTCGGCGGCGGGCGGACGAGGAGGGAAGCGGGGCCCGATTGCGAGCCCGGGGCGGCCCGCCCGTCCGGCACGGCCACTGCCCGCAGGAGCTGACAGCGCTTCCGACACGTTCGTCCGGGCGTCGGGGTCGGACAGTGTCAGCAGGGCCGAATCGCTGCTGGCCGCCGCTGTGCGCACCGACACGGCTTCGGCCGACCCCTGCAGCCGCGACACGGTCGCCCCCTGGGTGTATCCCGACCCCTCCGGCGGCCTTCACCGCGGCGAAGTGGCCGTACGACTGGTTGCCGATGAGCCCTGCCGCATCGAGTGGCGGTGGCAGGATGGCGGGAAGTGGCGGCGCTACGAGGGCGAGCCGGTGGCCGTGCGCTCCTCGGCGGTACTCGAGTTCCGCGGTGTGGACTCGTGCGGCAACGTGATGGCACCGCGGGCGGAAGCGTACGAGGTCGCCGTGAAGGCGCCGTCGGCAAAGTGCCCGGAGGGGATGGAGTTTGTGAGCGTGGGCGCGACCGCGTTCTGTGTCGACCGGTACGAATGGCCCAACCGCAAGGGTCGGCGCCCGTCCACGTTCGTGTCATTGTACCACGCGATGGACTCGTGTTTCAGTGCGGGCAAGCGGCTGTGTACCAGTGACGAGTGGAAGGTGGCGTGCTCCGGGCCGTACGGCTGGCAGTACCTGTACGGCGACCGCTTCGAGCCCCGGGCCTGTGTTACGAGCGATACCGCCACCTGGCCCGCCGGCAGCCGCCCCGAGTGCCGCGGCTACTTCGAGGTGTTCGACATGTCGGGCAACGCGCTGGAGTGGACCTCTACCCGCTCGTCAGTCAACAACCGGTTCTACAACGTAATGGGCGGGTTCTGGGAGAGCGGTTCGCAGAGTCGGTGTTACGATGTGCGGTACAGCTATTTCCCGCAGAACCGCCACAACCCGGTAGGGTTCCGCTGCTGCGCCGACACCCTGGCCCGCGCGGCTGAGGTTGGCGCCGGCAGCGGCAGGAGGTCACGGTGAACGCCCGGCAGCTGACACGGTGCCTCGCAGCCCTGGCCCTGCTCACCGGCGTGGCTCCGGTTGCGGCACAGGGGCTGAGACTCGAATCGCCCTATGTCGAGCCGTTCCACTCGCCCCTCGAGCAGGCACCGTTCGTCAATCCGCTCAATACGGCTGAGCCGGCGCTGCTGAAGGTGAATACGACGCTGTTTGCCACCGAAGAGGACATCGATTTTGAGCAGCGGCAGGTGACGTTCTCGAAGGTTGACAAGGTGGGATACCGATGGTGGACCTACCACTACGGCGAGCTGGGTGACTACCTGTTCGGCACGGCGCGGTTCTCGCTGTACAAGGCGTGGTACGAGCAGCTCACCCGGGCGCGAGAGAGCAAGTCGGACAAGATCATGCGGACCGCGCTGGACTTTGCACTGCCGATACAGTACCCCAAGTGGGCGCAGCGTGTACTGGGCAAGGAACCGCCCAAGCTGAGCATCGACGGCTATCTGGAGCTGATCGTGCGCTACGACAACGCGCGGCAGGAGCCCGAGCAGGAGAACGATATCAAGAGCAGCGGGTTCCAGTTCGACCAGAAGTACCTGTTCAACGTGCGGGGAAGTATCGGGCGGGTGATCGATATCGGTATCAAGCTGGGCAGTGAAGACGACAACCTCGATTTCCAGAACCAGCTCAAGAATTTCAAGATCGAGTATAAGGACGACGGAGAGGGTCTCGAGGACGAGGTGATCCAGGAGGTCGTGGCCGGGTGGACGTCGTTCGCCATGCCGGGCCAGGGTCTGGCGGGGTACGCGGAAAGCCACGAGGGCCTGTTCGGGATCAAGATCCGTTCGAAGATCGGTCCGTTGATGCTTACCACGATCGTGAGTCACGAGCAGGGCGAGGCGGACACGCTGAAGGTCCGTCGCGGACAGGGCTCGGGGGGTATGACCACGCTGCGCGAGCGCGACATCCTTCGCAACAAGTACTTCTTTCTCGACAGCGCCTACCTTCGCTACTACCTGGAGACGGCCGCCGAAGTCGCGTCAACCGCACCGCCGCCGCTGGTCCAGAACAATGTGCAGCTATGGGTGTCGATCTCCGAGGCGCAGGCAAACCAGGAGCGGGAAGATCGGGAGTTGCGCAGAGCGTACCTGCCGGACAGCAGTCTGAGGTTGTTCCGGCGTATCGAGCCCTATGAGTACACCCTCGATGAGCGTGGGGGCTGGGTGCGCATCGACACGGGGATGGTTACCGACGAGCAGGTAATCGGGCTCTACCTGCGTTCGGCCGACAGCACGGTGGTGCCCAACAAGGGCGACACGACCATTCTGCGGGAGGAAGACAACCGGAAGGTGATGCGGCTGCTGTGGGTGCTGAAGGATGTCAACCCCGACACGCTGCAGCCGTCGTACTGGCTGATGTGGCGCAACGTGTACCAGATGCCGCGTGGTATCGACAAGCAGAATTTCCCGATGGAGCTGTACCGCAAGCTTCCCACCGATGCCGAGAAGGTTACGAACGCCGAGGATGGCAGGCTGTTCGGCGAGGTGCTCGGGCTCACCGACGACAAGGGAATTGCCAAGACGACCGAGACGGACATCTTCGACGATGAAGCGGGCGTGCTGGTCATCCCGCCGTTTGCCGACGCCACGATCGGCAACCAGCCGTTCCGCAATCCGGCACTGGGGGCCGACGCCACGCCCGATATCTACGTCAAGACCCGCACCGACCTCACCAGCAGCAGCTACCCCGACCGGTACTACATCGAGATGCCGGGCAGCAGCCAGGGCAATGTGGACGAGAACATCATCAGGAACCTTGGCTGGGGAGTGATGTCGGGCACGGAAGTGCTGAAGATGGAAGGCGGTGTGCAGCTGGTCAAGGATGTCGACTACGTGATCAACTACGACCTGGGCCAGATAGAGCTGATATCGCCACAGGCCCGTTCGGCGGCCCAGATAGATATCGCCTACCAGCGCGAAGCGCTGTTTGTGCCCGACGAGAAGCTGTTCATGGGCGCGCACGGCAAGGTGGACCTTCCGTTTATCGGCAAGAACTCGTTTGTCGGCGCCACGGTGATGTACCAGAATGTCACCACCAACCAGAACGTGCCGCGCCTCGGCCAGGAGCCGTACACGCGGCTGCTGCTGGATTTCAACACAAATATCAACTTCGAGCCTGAGTGGATGACCAAGCTGGTCAACCTGCTTCCGCTGCTCAAGACCGATGCCCCTTCGGCGGTGGATCTCAAGTTCGAGGTGGCGCACAGCCGTGTGAATCCCAACACCGATGAGCAGGGTGAGGCGTATGTGGATGACTTCGAGGCGAGTCGCCAGGCCTACCCGCTTCCATCGGGCGCCTCGAACTGGTACCGGGCCAGCCCGCCGCTCGACGTGATGGTTGACACGGTCACCGGCTCCCCGGACTCGCTTCTGTTCCTTAACAATCCGCCGGCATGGGAGTCGTACTGGTTCAACCCGGCGGACAACGACGGCGCGCACCGCGTGCCGCGGACCAGTATCTACTGGCTGCCCGATTCCAGCCGACTGTCGGGGACCGAGCAGTATGAGCGACTGATTCGGTTCCACTGTGTTCCCGCTCCGAACAACGCGCTGGAGCCCAACTATGTTCGTCCCTGGGCGGGGATCATGGCCCCCGTGCCGTCGAGTTTTGCCGACCGCTCCGATGACAAGTACCTCGAATTCATCGCTCGAACCGAGAGCGGCGGCAGGCTCTACATCGACTTCGGGCTGTTGAGCGAGGATATCTGTATCGACGGCGGGCCGCCCAACGGCAGGGAGGACACCGAGGACACGACGTGGCTGTTTACGCCACAGGACAAGTTCGACCTCGGTCTCGACCGCCGGGATTCCACCACCGAGTACTGGGTGGTGCCGAACCTCGGCACCCACACCTGGGACACGCTTCGCTACGGTGACGACCTTCTGCTGAGCCCCAACGCTCCTGAGCGGTACACCGACCCTGCCCGCGACAACTGGCGGCGGTATGCCACGACCGACAGCGACCCTTCAGCGTACAAGAACGCCAACGGGCTGGAGGGCAACGGAGGCCTGACTTCTGAGGACCGCAACCTCGACGGTACGTTTGTCACCCGTCAGCAGGAGTCGTTCTTCAGAGCTGTGATCGATTTCGATGCGCTCGACAGCGCCGTGCAGGCCAACAGGCTGGCCGGCCGGATGCACCCGCGGGACTGGGACTCGGCATCCTGGGAGAGGTTCTACATCGACCCCACGCGCAACGTCCGGTCCGAGAACGGATGGTTCCAGTTCCGGATACCGATTCACTCGTCGGTGCTGCAGCAGATCGGCTACAGCAACCGCGCTCCGTCGCTGAGCAATATCCGCGCGGTTCGTCTCTGGTGGAGTGACTTCGACTCGCTGACACAGCAGAAGGAGCTGTTTCTCAACAGCATCCAGTTCGTCGGCAACCAGTGGCTCGAGGAGTTCACGTACAGCGCCGACACGTCGCTGAAGATCGAGGCGAGCGTGGTGAACACCACGGACGATTCGACGTATTACGCGATGCTGAACGGCGGCGGTGTGCCGTGGGGAGTGGAGAAGCAGGGGAGCGACAAGACACTGCGTCGCGAGCAGGCACTGCGCTTGCGGTTCGGCGGAGTTGACGGCCTGCTGCCGGGAGAGGAAGCGACGGTCTACCGCAAGCTGCACCAGGACCAGGCGTACGACCTCTCGAACTACGAGCGCCTGGGGCTGTTCGTGTATGGCAGCCTGGTGAACCCGGCAGACAGTGTGCAGTTTGTGTTCCGGTTTGGTAACGACAGCTCTTCATACTACGAGTACCGCGGACGTACGCTGCAGCAACGCTGGGACCCCAACGAGGTCGATATCGCGTTCCGCGATCTCAACAACCTCAAGTTGGCGTACCTCGACGCGCACGGCAACGACAGCCTCGGCCTGGTGGACACGCTCAGCGCCGATGGGCGGTACCGGATGCACAGCGAGAACGGCGTGCTGCCGACTATCTCTGCGATCAAGTGGATGGCGCTGGGGGTGGCACGCGCGTCGGGCGCAGCCGGCGGAGGAGTATTCGGTGAGATCTACGTCAACCAGATGAAGGTGTACGGAATCCGCGAGCTGAACGGCTGGGCGGCACGGGTGACGTTCAACACGAAGTGGGCTGACTTCCTGGATGTCAACATGTCGGCCGACTACACCGATGCTGATTTCAGGACCATGACGCAGCCGATCCACGGCGACGGCGGGTCGGTGCTCCAGGGCGGCATGGCATTCACCGCACACATGGACAAATTCCTTCCCGCGGAATGGGGCGTGAAGGTGCCGGTCGGGTTCAATCTGGGGGGCTCGGTGTCGCGGCCGCTGAAGAAGCCCGGGACCGATATCTACCTGGTGAATGACGCGGGCGACCCGGACGGGTTGCAGGAGATGCTTGCGGACGCCCTGTCGCTGGTGTTCGGTGGCGAGAAGGGCAACGGGCAGCTGACGCCGGGGGAGTACTACCAGACCACCAACGTGTCGCGCTCGTTCCACACGGAGTTTGAGAAGGCGGCAAAGTCGAAGAAGACGATCACGAAGCTTACCGCCGAACGTATCAAGACCAGCTACAAGTACAACTACTCACTCGCCAACACGTCGTGGGGGAGGCAGCCGGACGGGTCGATCCGGGTGGACACCAACCTGACCGAGACGCACGAAGTGCGGCTGAGTTACGACCTCACTCCGCGCTCGCCTCCGAAGTGGACCAAGGGGCGTCCGCTGGACAATATCAAGACCACGTGGTTCCCGGCGCCCATGAAAAACTACGAGTTCTCACTGCTTCCCTCATCGTTCAACCTCAACGTGGCCGAAGCGCGTTACGAAACCAAGCAGCCGAAGAACCAGGCTCTCTACCGCACGTTCGATATCACCCACGGGATCACGCTCAACTACGCGCCAATCAGCCCGCTGCTGAGCATGAACTACTCGCTGAATGTCGGGCGGGGGCTGGATGACGCGGTGGAGGAGCAGGTGCGCGGGGGGCGGGGGGACCCGAGCTGGTTCGACACGTGGGGCACGGTGTTCCGCGAGAACATGATGGCGTGGCACGAGGATGGCTCATGGGCCAACTACTACCTGCTGTTCGGCGAGGAGAGCCGCAAGCGCAACCTCTCCCTCGGGTTCAAGCCGCAGTTCTTCGACTGGCTCACGCACGAGTTCGACTACAAGGCAAACTACGCCGCGCAGTTGACCACGATCGCCAACGACCCACGTGACTACTACAACATGACGGTTAACAGCGAGTTCCACTTCACGAGTCGCTTCGAGCCCACCACACTTATGC
>CAZJJT010000276.1:0-6496 GCA_964546395.1 uncultured Fibrobacterota bacterium | reverse complement strand
ACGCTCGAACGCTTCCTGCCGCTGGCGATCGCTGTCGGCGCCCAGCCCTGCGTGCGTCACAAACACCATGCGCGTGGCGCCACGCTCTGCCGCAGCGCTCACCAGCAACGCAACCGCATGTGAATTGTCGAGACCAACATAGTCGGCGAAGGGCGCACCCAGCATCCGGTCGAAGAACACGAGGTTGACACCGAGTATCCGCAGTCGCTGGAACAGCGTGCGGTCGCATCCGCCGCCGCTTGCCCACACCACCATGTCCTGCACGCCGGCCTCGGCGAGCGCGGTGGCAGACGCTGCTTCGCGGGCTGCATTCTGCCCGGTGGTCTTCAGCACGAGCAGCATGGTGCGTTCGGCCAGCGCCTCCTCCATGGCACCGATGAACTCAACGGCGAACGGGTCATGCAGCGACGCGAGAACCGCGACTGATGTACCGCGGCGGCCGCGGGCTGCAGCAGCCGTACGGATGCGTGCGCCGCTGCCCTGTCGCCGCTCGAGTACCCCGGCATCCTCCAGCTCTGCATACGCTCGTCGCACGGTCACGCGGCTCGTGCCGGTACGCTCCGCCATCTCGCGTTCAGCAGGGATACGCTCACCCGGCCCGTAGTCACCCCGGAGGATCGCGCCGAATACACGCGAGCGGACCGATTCGGTTTTCGTGCTCATGGCGCCGAGGGCTCCAGCCTCCGGATGATGTCCTCCTGGATAGCCGGCGAGAGATCGAGGAAGTTCACGAAGGTCCCGTGGATGCGCATGATGTACACACCCGTCGGCGCGTGCTTCTTCGGGTCGGCCAGCACCGCGCGAAGATGCGAGGCGCTGTCGACATTGAAGTAGACGTAGTACGGCGCCTCGTTGACCGTCTCGGTGTGCCGGAACAGTGGTCGGATCACCGTGTCACGCATCCATTCGCCCTTCTCTCGGATACCGCCCGAGCCAAACCCGCCCGGCGGCTGCACCCCGATATGGCTTGCGTACCCACCATTCATCTGGTGGTACGGGAGTTTCCAGGCGCTGAGCAGCTGCGGCGCGAAGCCGCCACGCGTGGTGCCCACTCGCGGGTCGACACCGTAGCCGAGCATCTGGCGTGCCCTGCGGCCGTCAGGCGTGGCGCCGGTCCAGTACCCGTACAGCAGGTGCGTGCTCGGGGTGGACCAGTCGGGAAGGTAGCTCGAGCCGGCAGGGTTGTGCAGGCTGCGCACCCGCCTGCTCACCTCGCGTACCGTACGCTGTGCGATGGAGTCGACCGTTTCCGAGTCGTTCCCGAATGTCTCCTGCGCAAGCAGGAACTGCTGGAGTTCCCTGTGACCGGCAAAGTCGTTCTGGAGCGCGGCACGGATATCGGCGGCCGCGTGGCCGGCTGCAACGGCACGCGCAACCGCGTGCAGGCTGTTGGCGACTACCGACAGGCCGTGGACCAGACAACCGCTTCCGTGGTAGCGTGTGCCCGGCTTGTCCGGGACACGCATATCGCAGCCGGTGTGCAGACTGTCCATCACCGCCGAGGTGAACGGGACCGGCATGTGTGAGCCAAGCAGAGCGGTGCACGCGTTGCCGGCGCGCTCCATGCGCGGCAGCACCCAGTCCAGCACGCGCAGGAATGCCTGCTCGAGGTCTGCGTACACCTCATCGGCGCTGCTGTACCCGAGTTGCGTCCACGAAGGTCCCAGCTGTGTGCCGCTCAGCAGCGAACACCCGTCGTTGCACGCAAGCTCGAGCACCTTGGCGAGGTTGAGCCAGGTGTTTGTGGTGTTGAGCGAGGACTTGCCCATGATCAGCGGTTCCTGGCACCCCGCGATCGCATAGTCCACGACATCGTCGCTGCTCACGCCGTACGATTGCAGCATCGGGATCATCGAGTCGTCGTTGAACACCGAGGGGGTCGAGTGGCCCGGGGTGAAGAAGAACCGGCTGAGCGAACGGTAGAGTGAGTCGGGCGTAGTGCGGTGCACGCGGACCGACAGCGCCGGCTGTGGGTCGTTGGACGCGAAGAAGGCGTCGAGGACGATACCGGTCATGTCACAGGTGAGGTCGGTGCCGTCGGCGTCGCGGCCGCCAACCAGTACGTTCTGCGAGATGGCCCAGCAGCGGTTGCCGACCTGGAAGAACGCGTGCAGGTGGCGGACCAGTGCCACGGCCTCGTCGCGCGATTCGTTGCCGAGCCCGTAGTAGGGCTGCAGCACGCGGTCGATTGCACCAACCGAGAACGCGTAGGGGTTCGGCGATTGCTCGAGCACCATCACCTGCCACAGCAGCGCAAACGACTGGACTGCCTGGTGGAGTGTGGCTGCCGGGCGAGCGGGGACAACTTCCAGGGCTTCGGCGATCGCGTGCAGGCGCGCCTGCTCCGACGGGTCGTCTGTTGCTACTGCACGTGCACGAGCCAAGTCACGGTAGCGGTCGGCAAGCACCAGCGCTGCGCCCAGTGCAGTGGCCATGGCTTCGCCGTACTCGGTGCCCAGACCACGGGCCTTCTTCTGTGTCGCGACAACACCCTCGGCAAGCAGCGGGCGCAGATCCGGAATCGTGTGGCCGGTTACGGGTTCCATGAAAAAGGCAACTTCACGGGCCAGTTCGCCTGTCTCTTCGTACACCTTCTGCAGTTGCTGCACATACGGTGTCTTTTCCCAGTAGGCGCGTACCGCGGCAATACGTTCCTCGGTGAACCCCGCATCCGGGTCGATTTCCATGTCGCTGTAGATCGCAGTGGGGTCGCAGTAGCCTGCGAATGTCTCCACCTTGAACGCTGGATTGATGAGCGCGTAGGACGGCGAGAAGGCGCAGTCCTGGGTCCCGGCGATGGCGCTGCCTTCCGGAATGTCAAGCGGCATGTCGCTGGCCACGGCGCGAAGGATACGAGCGCGGGTGAGAGGGGAGGATGGGTCGGCACCGCGTGCGACCATGGCCTGGCGGTGGCGGGCGAACAGCTCCTGCACCACGAACCACTCGGTCATGCGGTGCTGGGTGCGCTTGTGCGCACGCACCTTCTCGACGCCGTCGGTGAGAATGCCTGTCCAGCTCTGCGCTGTCTGCTTTTCAACCACGGTACTCATATTGCCACTCCTGTGTTGCGCAACGGGCCTCTATGCTTGCGGCGACGAGTCTGCTGCTGAACTGACGGACCTCGGCCTCGGTAACCTCGGCCTGGGTGTCCATAGGGTATACCATGCCGAGCGCGTGGTACTTGGGTTCTCCGTTGTGGTGCAGCGGGAGCAGTTCTACACGAAGCGAGTCGCGGCCGTCGCGCAGCTTCGTGAGTGCGGCCAGAAGATGCCCCTGCTCTTCGGGATCGGTGTTGAGGCCGGGAACCAACGGTATGCGTACCCAGAGCGCGTCCTTGTGTCGTGCAGCCTGGTGAAGGTTGTCGAGGATGACGGCGTTGTCTGCACCGGTCCACGCGCGGTGGCGGTCGGCGGACACGCACTTGAGATCGCAGATAAGCAGGTCGGCCCTGTCGAAGAGCTGTGGAAGGTCCGGCGAAGTGGCATTGGTTTCGAGTGCAGTGTGGACGCCGGCAGCGCGCAATGCGTCCAGTGCGCCGGTGAGTTGGGGCAACTGCAGTGTCGCCTCGCCGCCGCCGAATGTCACCCCGCCTCCAGGCCCGAACAGCGCGCGTGAGCGAGTGGCCTGCGCAACGATGTCATCGACCGAGAGTTCCTCGCCGGCAAGGGTGAACGCAGGATGGCGCCAGACCGATACGCACTCGTGTTTCACGCACTGGGTGCATTTGGCGCGGTCGAGGACCGGTGGGGCATGGCTGACAGAGCGTGATACCGCCCCGTACGGGCAAGCCTGTTCGCTGCGGTCTGCACGGTTGGCGTAGAACAGCACCTGCGTGTCGCCACTCAGCCCTTCGGGGTTGGCGCACCAGCGGCAGCGAAGGTTGCAGCCCTTGGCATAGACCACCCACCGCCGGCCCGGGCCGTCGTACCCCTCGCTCCATCCTGTGGCAAAGACCTTCATAGCGTTGTGCCAGCGAAATGGTATTATTGTATAATACCAATATAGCACAGAACAGAGTGCGTGTCAACGGGGGGCAGATGTCCGAGACGGGAACGCCCCATCCCTGTGTCTCGGTGCGTCCCGACATCTTCGCGCCAAGGTTCTACTCGATGTTCGGTGTGATACTGGCGGTGGCGCCACGCAACGCGATACCGGTCACGCATGCTGGGACATCCGGCGCAACACAGACAGCGCCCGGCAGGACCTGGCCCTGCTACTTCACGGCGAACAGCACCGAAGCACCGTCTTCCGCCCTGGCGCAATAGTAGCCGCGTGCCGCCGACGATGCATCCCAGCGAGCAATGCCATTTGTGAACCTTGGCCGGCACACCAGTGTGCCATCAAGTGCGTAGACCGACACCTGGCGTGCGGCAGCAGAGGACTGGAACGTGACGGCGCTGCCCTGAGGCGTAACCACCAACGACACTGCCCGGCCCATGGGAGCGGCTCTCTGCGCCGTGGTGGCCGTGACTCCATACAGCTGTGCCACCTCGACGGCGGTCAGCGATCCTGCGTACACGCGGATGTCGTCAAGCGAACCATTGAAGAACCGGTCGGCATTCAAATCGCTCCGCCCCCCGATTGTTAGTGTTGCCGCAGGCGAAATGCCGGGAGCGCTCAGTGCAGCAGAGGCCCGCACCGTGCCATCGACATAGGTAACACCATTCCCGACTGAGTCGATTGTGAATACATAGTGGTGCCAGTTCCCGTCGAACAGCGCCGAGGCATCGAAGTTCATCGAGCCCGTGTTGGTGCCGAACGCCACCTGGAGCAGGTTGGGTCCGCCGAACCCACTCTGTGAGGCCTCCGTGCAGAGGATGTTGATGGAGCTTGCCGCGCCCCATCCCCCGTGCGAGTACAGGTACTGGAAGACCGAGCCGCTGTTGTCGGCGCAGCTGAACCAGAAACTCACCGAGAAACCACTGTCGGGGTAGGACGTGAGACGGTTGACCTGCACATAGTCACCGGCGGCATCGAATGCGAACGCAGTGCCCAGCCTTCCGGCAACCCCAAGGGTGGGATTGCCGCCGATGGTGCCGTTATTGCCCTGTCCAGAAATGTCCTGTGCGCTCAGGCCACTGGTCTCGTCGAAGGGCAAGTGGAGCAGGAAGCCCTCGGCTCCCTGGGGAATCACCAGCAGGCTCGCGGAAGTCGTACGGACATTACTGTCGTTGTCGGTTGCCGTCAAGGCGATCTGCTTCGAACCCGTTGCCAGATTCGCCGGCGTGGTGAACGCAACAGACCATACATCACCGCCCTGGGCGGTCAAGGCAACCACGGAGCCGCCGCCAACCGCAGTGAGGTCTGCAGATACCGAGACGATGGAACCGTCAGCATCATACACGGTCGTGCTCAGTGTCACTTCGGTCACCTCGCCAAGCAGGACCTGCGACGGCGTGAGCGTGGTCTGTGTGATCTGGATGCCGCTCAGCGTGATCGGCCCGTACGTCTGGACCGCATCCCAGGCTATCTGCTGGTAGTACCGTGCCTGCTCGTCCGAAATCCCCGAGAGCCTGAACGTGTTTCCCACCGGGCTCTCGCCCGTGAACACGGCATAGAAGGTGCAGGCAGCCAGGTACGTGCCGCCCGTGGTGGGGTGGGCGTAGTCCTGGCGGAGAAATGCAGTACCCGAATCGATATCGACCGTCTGGAACGCTCTGCCGCACGGTACCACCGTTGCGCCAATCGCATTCCCAAGACTGTCGTAGCCGAACGCGATGCCCTCTATCATGGTGATATCGGTCTGGTACGACCAGGTCTGGAACAGGTAGGTATTCTCGCCGGCGGCCTTGATGACACTGTCGAGCTTGATGCCGTACTCGTAGAAGCTCGCTCTCTTGGCCGGCTCGTACGCCTCGTTGCTGTACCCCTGGAGCACCACGATATCGTAGGTGCCCTTCTCGATTTCGGCAATCTTGACCGAGTCGTTAAAATGGTACTCGAGGTCCTGACCCCCGGTGGTTCGCTGGACAGCGTTGATCGACTTGCCGGCAGCAGCGTAGATGCCCTCGAGGCAGTTGTCGATACCGTTGTTGTAGAAGGTGAGGCTGTTGCCGATGAACAGCACGCTGGACGGGTTCATCACAACATCAGCGCTCGACGGTGCAGACACCGACGCGAGCAGTGCGACGACGAGAACAGCTCTTCCCATGCGGCCCCCCGAGTGGTTGCTGTGCCGTCTCCGCATATGGCACCAGTTTGAACGTACGAAATCCCGGCGGCGCTTACCTGACAAGGTGCTTCTGACATTTTGGTCAAGGATAATATTATTATAGTGTGTCGTGCGGCGGACTGGCCCCCGCCATTGGCATGCAGCAGCATCGCCGGCCGAGCGTGGGAGCGGAGGCATCGATGAGAGAGCCGGCAGGACACCGGGCACTGGCGTTTCTCACAGAGTGCATCGAACACTGCCGCGCTGCAGGCAAGACCCGCCTGCCGACCATCAGTGAACTGGCGACCTTGGGGAGGTTTTCACCAGCCACACTCACGCGGGCTC
>CAZJJT010000275.1:0-6514 GCA_964546395.1 uncultured Fibrobacterota bacterium | reverse complement strand
CGGGGAGGGTGGTCATGACGTTCAGGCTCCTGGATGATCGGGGGGCGGAGCTTGCGCCGCCCGTGTCCGCCGAGCTGATTCTCGATATCGTTGCCGTGCGCTACGTGAAACTGGTTGCGCCGGGAATCGATGCCGGGCAGCCGCCCGACCGTATTCCCGAGACATTCTCGGCGTTCCCGCAGTTTGTGTGGAGTTCCGACCTGATGCCGATAGGATATCCCGCCGGCAGTGTGAAGTTCGTGGTATCGGTGTTCGACAACGAATCGGGCACCGAGGCATCGGACGTGCCTGACTCGCGACCGCTCTGGGTGGACACGATTCCGGGCGAATCGAGTGTCAACTTTGCCCAGTACCCCTCCTCGGGCGCCCGGGCTCTCGAACCGGGACAGGTCTACTACTGGCAGGTTGTCGCTGTGCTCCAGGGGCCGGTGAGCCGTGAAGTGGCAAGCGAGTTGTACGCATTCAAGGTCGGTAACCTGGAGACGGCAGGGACGTTGAGCCCGACGCAGCAGTTGCTGATGAAGTACCTGGCGATGATACTCGGGAGCAACTACGGGTACGTGATGGGGCAGGTGGGGGCGATGACAGTGGCGGAGCAGGTCCGGGTTGACGGCGCTGTGATGCCGCTGGAGCAACTGGCCGCACTGGCCGAAGAATTCGTGCTCGGGAAACGGACGGTGAACCATGTCGAACTCAAGTAGAAGTGCTGCACTGCTGGCGCTGCTGGCAGCGCTGGTGTCGCCGATGGTCAACGGTCAGGATAAGGCCGCCGCGGTGGCGGTGGTGGTGAAAGTGAAGGGCGGCGTGTTCCGGCAGGCACCGGGCGCCGAGCAGTGGCTGGCGGCGGCCGCGGGACAGACGCTCGTGTCGGGCGAGCAGGTGAAGACGGATGCCGACGGGCTGGCGATGGTGAAGTTTCTCAGTGACGGCAGCATGATGAAGCTGAAGCCGCAGACGCATCTGACATTCGCGGCGCGCGAGACCAAAGGCGTGCTGATGAGCCTGGGGGCGGCGCTGTTCGATGTCAAGCCCTCGGACGGCGCGGACAAGTTCACGGTAACCACACCCACCGGTGTGGCCACGGTGAAAGGCACGAGGTTCTGGGTGAGCAGCGCCGGTGACAGCGCCGGCAGCGTGGTGGTGCTGGAGGGCACGGTGCGTGTGAAGAGCAGCGTGACGGGCAAAGAGAAGAGTGTTCGGAGAGGGTACACGGCGCTTCTCGGCCCCCAGGGCCTCGAGGTGCGCGAGACACGCGGGAGCGATCTGCCTGAACAGACACAGACCCTCGAGTTCGAGTTCAAGGATGCGGACGGCACTACGAAGACGCTCCGCATCGACGCGGTGCAGGAGCAGTAGGAGCCCCGCATGCGGCAGTCACCGCAGTGGTGTGCGTTCATACTCGCGGCTGTGGTGAGCCAGGCGACCGCCGTCGAGGTGGTGCCCGTGCACCCGGGAGCGGGTGAGTTCGTGACATCGGATGAGTTCCTGGTGGCTGCCGCGGTGAACGGGGAGATGCCCGAAAGCGCGTTGGTGGTGTTCCGTCTTGACGGCAGACGGATCGCGGCGGGCGTGGCGCTGTCGGACGGGGTGTGTACCTGGGTGCCCGACCCGGGGATGCTCGTGGAAGGCCGGCTCGCGGGCAAACGCAGTGTCGAGATGGTGCTGCTGGGACCCGACTCCACCGAACTGGCGCGCGCGGCGTGGTCGTTCACGCTGCTGAAGAGCCGTGAGGAACAGGCTGCGGATCAGCAGCGGCCCCTGCAGCACAGCGGGCGCGTGTTCGGCGTGGCGGGGCAGTACTCCCTGGACGGTGACACGAGGTGGGAATGCGCCGCCGGTGGCACGTACCGCGCCAGTTTCGGCCGTCTGCGCTACGGCGCCGAAGTGTACCTGACCAACCTGAACGAGTCGAACACGCAGGACCGCAACGTGTACCGTGCCGACGTGAGCTACGGCCGCTGGCTGTCGCTGAAGGTGGGCGACACCAGACCGCGGTTCCATGAAGCGATCCTGTCGGGCAAGCGTGTGCGCGGACTCGAGTTCAGCGCGCGTGGTATCCTGCCGAGCGGCATCGACATTGCCAATCTGGATGTCTCCTGGGGTCAGGCCCTTCGTGACGCCAAACCCGACACGTACGCCCGCACGATCTTTGCCGGCCGGCTCAGCTTCGGTTCGGGTAAGCGGTTCCAGTTCGGTCTCACGTTCCTGAAAGGCTGGGACGATACCGCGTCGATCCACCCGCCGTACGACACGCTGATCACGATCGACAGCGTGTCAACGGTCCCCGACACGGCCTGGGACACCTCGCTGGTGCAGGGGGCAACCCCCGAAGAAAACGCGGTGCTGGGGGCGGATGTGGTCGGGCGGTTCTGGGACGGGCGCATCAAGCTGTATGCGTCGTACGCGTTCTCGGCCCGCACGCGCGATATTTCCGACAGCGCGATCACGAAAGCCGACCTTGACAGCGCGTTCGGCGTATCGACAATCGACCCTTCCAGCCTCGACTGGCTGATAACGCTCAACCAGAGTTCGCTGCCGCTCTCGGGAGGCACGGGGGTTCTCAACTCGTCGTATATCGCCGCCGGGATTGCGCTCCGGCTGCCGTTCGCGGTACTCACCGACGAGCTCGAGGCGTCGTGGAAACTGCAGGGGGCCAACTACTACTCGATGGGCAGTGCGCTGCTGGGCACCGGCGAGCAGGGGTTCGTGGTGCAGAACCGCCTGCTGCTGCTCGACAGCCGCCTGCTGTTTGACTGCGGGTACGGCCGTGCGTGGAACAACATGGACGATCTGCAGAACGACCCAACCACCACCAACCGTTTCAGCGCACGGGCCTCACTGTTCTACTCGCAGCGGATCCCGAGTGTGAGCGTGGGCTACACGTATACCTCGGCGGCCAATGAAGACACCACGTACGGGTTCGGCAGCAGTGTGAGTGGACTGAACGTGGTGAGCGCCTACGGCTACCACCTGGGAAGGCTCAACGGGAACCTGCAGGTGTACGCCAACTGGACCGGCATCGGTAACGAGTGGCGGCCGGTGACGTTCGACACCGCTGCCGTGAGTGATACCTCCTCCTTCCTTTCCACCGGGATCTACGGCGTGCACGTACTGGCGCGGATCGAGGATGCGCCGGTGGAGTTCTCGGGTGGGCTGAACACCAACGCCGGGAGTGAACAGTTGCTGCGGCTGATTAACGGGAGCGTGGACGGGCGGTACCGGGTACTGCCGGGCCTGCTGAGCCTGAACCTGGGGCTGCGCATCGGTGCCTCGCGCATGCCGCCGGCCTCTTCCTACGATTTCCATATTCGTATCCCCTATGGCGCCGAGCTCACCTGGCGCCGTCACCTGCTGCGCTACGCGGGGTACGTGACAGCCGAAGGCGCGGATGTCGATGCGGTGAACACGCTCCGCTACGAGTGGCGGTTCTGAGCCGGGCCCCGATGGCTGTGACGTCGCCCCGCAGACCCAGAGTGGACCGCACGACGCTTACCGGGCTCGCGGTAGTACTGGTGCTGTTCGTGGTGTCACTGCTGCTCGGCGAGTACGTGACCGCGCTGCACAAGCTCGAACTCGGGCTCACCGATATCCGGTACCGCCAGTTCCCGCGCAAGTTCGGCACTGTGTCCTCACCCATTGTCATCGTGGATATCAACGACGAGTCCGACGAAGCCCTTGACGCGGTGTGGCCGTGGCCGCGCTCGTACTACGCGCGCCTTCTCGACAACGTGTTCAGGGCCGGGGCCCGGGCCGTGGTACTGGACATCATCTTTGATGGTCCACGGGTGGATGACGTGCCGGGTGACGACTCGCTGAGCGCGGCGCTGGCGCGGTACGCCGGGAAGGTGGTGCTGGGAGGCAAGACATGGGTGCCCGACGAGGACCGCCCGGGAGTACAGGTGATTTACCACAGCGGCGGGGCACGCGTGCTCAAGCCGCACGAGCCGTTCCTGCGGGCCTCGGGTGGCAGTTGGGGGCTCACCGATGTCAAGCAGGATATCGACGGCGTGATCCGCGAGTACTACACCGTGCGGAGTGTGATTGAGGGTGACACGCTGTTCCCTGCACTCGCCGTGCGCGCCTTCGACATGATCACGGGCGCACCCTCGCGGCACTCGCGTCCCCTGTTCCGCATCGCCTACCCCGGCCCCACCCGTTCGTACTTCTCGTACTACTCGTTCTACCACGTCATAGACGACTCCACGTATACCACCAACGACGAGATAGAGTGGGAGGAAGAGCAGAACTTCTACGACACGCTGCTGTCGGAGGGGCGGCTGCAGGATCGCATCGTGTTTGTGGGCTCCTCGATGGCCGAAGCGCATGACATGAAGCTGACGCCGTTCTCGCGAGCTATCGGCGGGCAGGGCCAGGAGGCGCCCGGGGTGGAGGTGCACGCGGCGGCGCTGCACACGCTGCTGAACGGGTTCCGTATTGCCGATGCAGACCCTGTGCGGTGGTACGCGGCGCTCCTTGGCGTGTGCGCGGTGCTGTTCGTCGCCGGCTCCCTGCTCCCCACGTGGGTGTATGTCTCAGCGGCGGGACTGGCAGCCGCGACGTGGGTCGTTGTGTCGTTCGGCATGTACGCCGCGCACAGCGTGCTGGTGCCGACCGCCACACCGCTGTTTACCCTGCTGCTGACTACACTCGGGCAGCAGGGATACCTGTTCTACCGCGAGCAGATGCGCCGTCGGCAGGTGGTGGGTATGTTCGGCAAATTCGTACCGCCGGACGTAGTCAACGAACTGGTGCGCGATCCCACGAAAGCCAAGCTCAGCGGCGAGCGCCGTGAACTCACCGTGCTGTTCACCGATGTCGAAGGGTTCACGTCGGTTGCCGAAACCATGGAACCTGAGCAGGTGGCCGCGCTGCTCAACGAGTATCTCACGCCGATGACCGATATCGTGGTTGCCCAGGGCGGGATTATCGACAAGTACGAGGGCGATTTGATCATGGCCGAGTTCGGTATTCCCCTGGCCATGCCCGATCACGCGCTGCGCGCGTGCCAGACCGCGTTTCTCATGCAGAAACGGCTGTACGAACTGCACGACACCTGGCGCAGCCAGGGCAAGCCGCTGCTGCGCGCGCGCACGGGAATCGGGGCGGGCACCATGGTGTTCGGCAACATGGGCTCGACACAGGTGTTCGACTACACGGTGTTGGGCGATGTGGTCAACCTCGCATCGCGCCTCGAGGGAGTCAACAAGACCTACGGCACGCGAATCCTGGTGAACGAGCGCACCGCCGAACTGGTGAAAGATCACATGCTGCTGCGCGAGATGGATCTGCTGCTTGTCAAGGGCAAGCACATACCCGAGACGTGCTACCAGTTGATGGCGCCGCTGGATTCGCCCAAGGCCGACGAAATCCGCCACGCGGCTGAGTTGTTCCGCGAAGGGCTGCACGCCTACCGCGCTCAGCAATGGGACGTCGCCGAGAGACTGTTCAGCGAGGTACTGGAGGTCTGGCCCGATGACCGGCCTTCGGAAGTGTTCATCGAACGCTGCCGCGTGTTCCGCACCAGTCCGCCGGGCGAGGGGTGGGATGGCGTGTTTGAGATGAAAACGAAGTAGGTGGTGGGGCCAGCGTGTTTCTTCCTGCTTTGGGGCGGCTGCCGCACACGGCCGCACTCGGCGGCCGCGGCACCGGGCCCTCTGCTGCGATCTGCTCATGCCGCTGTGCGGCACTGCGCGGATCTCCGCGACGGTCCCTGCCGCAACAGCTCCTTCGCGCTCTGCTATGGCACAAGGATCCGCCGCGTGCTCCGCTGCGCCCCAGCGCGCACCGACACCACGTAGGTGCCGGGCGCATGAAGTCCTGGCAGGGCGACACGGGCCCTTCCGGCGCTGCTGCCCACAGAGGCCATCGACACGGTCCTGCCCGACAACGTTGTGAGAACCACTGTCACGCGTGGCGCACCGACCCCGCCGATGTCGACCAGGAGCGCTCCTGCCGGTGTTGCTCTTGTGAGAACTGTCAACGACGCTGCCGAGCGGCTCGGCCGGTGGCCGGGACCGACAGTGCCCGCGGCCGAGTCGAGTACCAGGATGCGCGAGCGGAAGGCGCCGAGGGAAGCAGTGCCTTCGTGGCGCACTCCGCCAAGGTCGCGCCATACCCCCGCGGGAATCGACACCGCAACGGCGGCATCGGACTCGTTGGTGGCGAGGTGTACCCGCTGACGGTTGTCGACCGAATCGAGCGTCACTTCGTACATCGATACATTGTCAAGCCACCACAGCGAATCGCCGCGCTTGTAGTCGAAATCGATGCGGACCGCGGTGTCGGAAGTTGTGGCAGTGAATGCGTAGCGATAGTTCTGCCATGCCGTGTCGGTGGAGAATGAGGCCGAGAGGCCCACCGCCGCGTACGACGAATGCGCCAGGCGGACGATGGCGCGGATGACTGCAGGGTGTACTGCACGGGCGCTGAACGCCAGCAGGTACGAGTGTCCCTGCTGCACGGCAAAACGGTTGCTGCTCACGATCGCGTACTCCACGCTGTCGTGGGTTGCGAG
>CAZJJT010000274.1:0-6530 GCA_964546395.1 uncultured Fibrobacterota bacterium | reverse complement strand
AGCCCGCCTCCGCGGGTGGGGGCCAGGTACATTTCAGATTGCCGATTGTGGATTGCGGAATGGCTATCATTCTGCAATCTGCGATCCACAATCATCAATCTCTGTCCCCGCCTCCTACCCAGAAGGCGTCAGCGAAAACACACCCTTCAAGTCTACTTCGCCCACTTCCCGTACTTCGCACTTGCCCCCAGCGCCTCTTCGATACGCAACAGCTGGTTGTACTTGGCGACGCGGTCGGTGCGGCTCGCCGAGCCGGTCTTGATCTGGCCGGCGTTGGTCGCGACCGCGATATCAGCGATAGTCGTGTCTTCGGTCTCGCCGCTGCGGTGACTGATAACCGCGGTGTAGTTACTCTTGTGCGCCAGCTCGATAGCGTCGAGGGTCTCGGTGAGCGAGCCGATCTGGTTCACTTTGATAAGAATCGAGTTGCACACACCCTTGTCCAGCCCCATCTGCAGGCGCTTGACATTGGTCACGAACAGATCGTCGCCCACCAACTGCACCTTGTCGCCCGCAATGTCGGTGAGAATCTTCCACCCCTCCCAGTCATCCTCGGCCATGCCATCCTCGAGCGAGCGGATCGGGTAGTCCTTGCACCACTTCGCCCAGTACTCCGCCATCTGCTGCGGCGTGCGCTCCGACTTGTCCGACTTCTTGAACACGTACTTCTTCTTGCTCTTGTCGAAGAACTCCGAGGCGGCCGGGTCGAGCGCAACCCACACGTCCTTGGCCGGTTTCAGCCCCGCCTTCTCGATTGCCTTGATCACGGTCTCGATCGCGTCCTCGTTGCCCTTCAGGTCGGGCGCGTACCCGCCCTCGTCGCCGACCGCAGTCCCGAGCCCGCGCTCCTTAAGTATCGCTTTCAGGGCGTGAAAAATCTCGCACACCCAGCGGATGCCTTCCTTGAAGTTCGGCGCGCCCCAGGGTTGCACCATGAACTCCTGCGCATCGATGGGCGCCGAGGAGTGGGCGCCGCCGTTCATGACATTGGCCATGGGCACGGGGAGTGTCTTGGCGTTGGTTCCGCCGATATAGCGGTACAGCGGGAGGTCGAGTTCATCGGCCATGGCGTGCGCGGCGGCGAGCGAGACGCCGAGAATTGCGTTGGCGCCGAGCTTGCCCTTGTTCTCAGTCCCGTCGAGTTCGATCATCGCACGGTCGAGCGCCACCTGCTCGCCGGCATCCATGCCGATCAGTTTCGGGGCGATGATCGTGTTGACATTGGCGACCGCCTTGGTCACCCCCTTGCCGAGGAACCGTCCCTTGTCGCCGTCGCGCAGCTCAACCGCTTCGTGCTCGCCGGTGGAAGCTCCGCTCGGCACCGCCGCACGGCCCATGGCGCCGCTGTCGAGTGTGACTTCGGCTTCGAGTGTCGGGTTGCCGCGGCTGTCGATGATCTCGCGGGCGTGGATTGTGCAGATCTCGCTCATGTGGGTCCATCCTTTCGCACGATGGGCTGCGGTGTACGTTTCTGACCCTGTGGCCCCGCCGTACGGCGGCACGTGCAGGGCGAGGAAAATAGCTCCGGGATTGGGGGCATAGACGTTGGTCGTGCACAGCCAGGTGCATGTGGGCGGGCTTGACCGGGGGGGGGGGGAACAAAATGTTGCCCCCCAGGTACTCCTGTAGCCGCAATACTGATTATCTTAAGGTGTAGTTAGTGGACGGGGTCCTCGACATGGCATTGTCACAAAGGCTGTGCGCAATCACTACCGCGCTGGTGTGTCTCGTGGCGGGGGGCTTTGCATACCCCACCGTCAGCGTGAGTCCGCCCGCGCCTGCAGCGGGGGACTCGGTGGTTGTACGCTGCATACTCGGGTCCCTTGCGGATGACTGCGTATTGAGGTATACCAACAACTTCGCCGTGCTTGCGCTGAACTACCTGTGCTATCCTCCGGAGTACGTGCTGAGAGTCGACTGCCTTGGCACGCCCCCACCCCGTGGTACACCATGCACAGACACCATCACGGAGTACGGGCCAGTTGTTCGGGCGGGGGAACTGCCGTGTGGGCTGTATCGTGTGTTGTGCGAATCGGGAGATAGTCTTGGCGCGTTTGCCGTGGCTCCCGGCAACGCCGGATTCGCCGTTGGCGGCGTGGCGAGTCCTCATTGGCCCTTGGATGCTTTTGCTGAACTGACAGTTACGGTCTCGAAGCTGCAGATCAGTGGCGCCGACACGGCTGTTGTGCCCGTGGATTCACTGGTCTGCGCTGGTCCGTTCTGGTTTGCGGGCTTGGACAGCGGGCTCTACCGCCTGGTCTTCGGGCACTCCGGCTATGTGCCCCACGTGGAGACCGTGACCATTCCCTCGCTCGATGCGGACCCGGTATGGGGAACGCGCCTGGATGTGTCGCTGATGGGTGCTGACGTGCAGAGTTCGATTGACGGCCGCGTTGTGTCGTGGATGTACGAGCCCCTGCAGGGATGCACGGTGAGCGTGGACATGTGGACCCCCGACAGCTCATGGGTGCAGGAGGCCGTGCTTCAGACCGTCTGCGATACGGCCGGGTTGTTCGGCTTCGACTCGGTGCCCGCTGCGGTGGGCGAAGAGTGGTTGTGCTTTGCGGTGCGGACTGCAATGCGGGAGTACGAGTCGGATACGGCCGGGGGGTGCTTTGGGGTCCCGGTCCTGCCGGTGTCCCATCAGTTCCGGCTGATGCCCACTGACTCGATTCCCCCGGGGGAATGTGTTGTGCGCGTTCAGGACAGCATCGAGTACCGGGGGTGCATCGAGACGGTGTACTGGGAAGATGGGTGCGATGGTGGCAGCGGCACTGCCCCGCGCGTCTCGTACGCTGCGGCGATCATTCTCACGAATCTCGGCTCTTCGCCATGGGCGGTGTCGGCTGATTCGGTACGGCCGTTCCTGCTGCACTCGCTCACGGATGATTCGATCATGCCGTACCGGATGCTGGAAGTGAGTGGGCTGGGGAACGTTGGTGTGCTCTACTCGAGGGCCCACTACTTCCCAGACACGCTGCAGCCTGCTGATTCGCTGCGTGTCGGGTTCCCCATAGCCGTGGTGGACACCCTTGTCGTGTGCCAGCGCTATACGCTGGCCGACACGATGTGGTTCACGTTCGGACTGCCACAGTTGGGGACAGTGGCGGTGTTCGAGGGGATGTGGCAAGTGGTCAGCGGAGAGCGACTACTGGTCGGACCGGAGGAGCATGCTGAGACATACGCTCAGCGCATCAGTGTGAGGTCGACCGGCAACGGATGTGTGGAAGTAGTGCTGTCGCATCGGCAGAGAGTGGCGATTGAACTGTTTGCGCTCGACGGGAGACACATTGCCGGGGCCTTGCCAACCCAGGATCTCGTTGCCGGCAGGCATCTTGTGCGGTTGCCGCCCACGCGCACGCGGATCGTGATCCTGAAAGTGACAGCAGATGCAGAAAGCAACTGCCTGCTTCTGCATCTGCCTGGACGCTAGATCTCCGCTTCACGCCATAGATATTCGCGTAGGTCCATGACCTCCCGACTTCCTTGCAATAGAGGTAGCGGTAGGGGCCGGCAATCTCCCTGCCGCAGAGGCGTTGCCTGCTACTCCCCGGCGGAGGGACGTATTGCCTGTCTTCGCCATCGCTCATCTGCCAGCACCACCGAAGTCTCGACCTGGCGCTCGGGAATGTCCCAGTACTTCCGCAGGAGGCGTTCTTTCTCTTCGTGGCTGACCAGAGAGAATCCGTGTTTCTGGTAGAACGAAACGGCCCAGGTGGCTGCCGCCCAGGTGCCCATGAGCAGGGGGCGAGTGGTGAGCGAGCGGAGATGGGCGAGGAGGGCCCCGCCGATGCCGTGCCGGCGACGGCTCGTGCGTACGTAGGCGTGGCGGACAAGCGTGACGTCGAGCACGTCCTGGATTCCCATCACCCCGGCAAGCTCGCCGCCGAGTTCGTATCCCCAGAACACGACTCCGCAGTCGATCTCGTGCTGCAGTTCCTCGCGCGACATGTACGGCTCGTGCCAGCGGTCGGCGGGGATCACCCCGCGGTATGCCCGGGCAGCATCGTTGATGATCGCGAACAGTGCCGGCTGATCGGCTGTGGCGCAGGGACGGATGGTGGGGGGCATGGGGTTCTCCGCGGTATCTGTATCACTCCTCACCCGATGTGCGTCCGCTCCGCGTCCGCAGAACCCTGTGTGCCCGAACATGCCGGCGCTGCGGCGCGCCGGTTGCGACTGCTTTCATCTGCCCATTTCTTTCAGGAAAGACTCCCGCATGGCGTCGGCAACCGACGCTACCGCGCGGTCGAGCAGCGCCTTGTCGAGCGACACGATCGCCTGCTCGGTGGTGCCATGCACCGTGAACGCGAACCGGCCCGTGCCGCCCGGCCCGGGCAGCAGGCTCTTGCGGGCGACCGGGGCCAGTTCTTTCATGAACGTCCGCGTGAACGTGCCCGCCACGTACTGCTTCAGTCGCCCGTCGAACGCCACCCATCCTCTCGACGAGAACGACACCGCCGGCCCGCTGCCATGAAGCGAATCGATGTGCAGGGCAGCGTCGTGCAGCGAGAAGCGCGAGTCGAGCGAGTCGAAACGGGCAGTGCGCAAGGCCGGCGCGCTGAGCAGACTCGACAGGGCAGTGAGCAGCTGTCCGCGTGACACCACAACTGAGTCGGCGCGTGCGGTGCCGCGCCCGACAAGAGGCCCGGCGCCCGGCGAACCGTGGTCAGTGGCGAAGTCGAATGAGAGGGCGCCTGACACCGACGTACCTGTGTCACCGCATGTCTGCCAGAGTTTGGTCAGGGAGAGGTGGCGTACCAGCAGTTCGAGTGTGTCTACTGCGCCGGTCGCGCGGACCACTGCACGCGCCGCCAACTCAGCGTCGAACAGGCTGCCCGAAACTCCGCCGAGTGTCACCGAAGACGGGTTCAATCCGATGATCGCGTCCACCTTCCCGATACGTCTGCCGGAGCACCGCAGGCTGTCGATTGCCAATGGCACGGTGAGCATATGGTGCGGGTTTCTGCGGGACACACCGGCAGTCCCGCAGGCTTCGAGGCGCCCGAAGCGCTGAACGCTCATGCTGAGGTGGAGCCGGCGCACGATGCCGCCCACGAGCGCACCCATGATCCATGCGGAGTCCAGCACCGGGTGTCCGCCGCCCCTGAGTTTCCAGAGCATGGTGAGAAACGGCAGTGAGCGAAAACGCAGCTCGGAGGGACCACATTCGACATCGACCTGCATGCTGTCAGCTACCGGGAACGCTGCATGAAGGGACTTCAGCCGTATGCCGCGCAGTGGTGACAGCTGCACCGAATCGAGTTGCGGAGCCAGCGCGCCGCGTTGCGTCAACATGCGCGAGAGCGACCGCGCTGCTGCCGGCGAGGCATAGTAGTGCGACCCCGCGGCCATGGCAATGCAGAGCAGGGCCAGGGCCGCGACGGCGATGCTGCTGAGGACAAGGGAGTGTTTCCTGCTCACCGGAGAGAATATAGACAACGCTGTTGGGCCAGGGATTGCAGCGGAAATGCGCGCAGTCGCGTTGGGACGAGCACATTGCAGCGGAAAGCCCGGTGCCACCCATCGGGCGGCAGGCCCCCATACACACCCGGGACTGCTCCTATTTCTTTCTTCGTTGTCTGCGGCGAAGTGAAAGCCCGAAGCGTGCAACATGGGTCTTCTGCCAGCGGTTCCATTGCGCGAACTGCGGGTAGGCCCGTTCGGCGGTGCGGAACTCGCGGCCGTGCACGATGCGACGGCCGTTGCGGACGACCGGCGGAACCGCGACGTGCAGCAGTTCGTGATGCATGACCGCTTCGATCGCAAACCGGGGCACGTCCGGGTGGTCATAGGCCCCCGCGATTGTCACGAGGTTGTGCCGGACACCGTCGGGACCCGCAACCGTGCTGTGGTACGACGTGAGTGAGGCGAATCCGCCCCACCGCACCAGCGCCTTGAGTGTGCCGCCGAAACAGGTCCGGTTGACATGCGCGAGGACGTCGAGAAGGTCATGACGGCAGCCCGCGGTGCGCAGTTGGCTCTGCAGGGGAACCGCGCGGCGGCGCCGCCGCGACTCCGGGTGGTGCTGTTCGAGGTAGTGCCAGACCACCTGCTCAAGCGCGCGCTTGCGGCCGCGGCGTTCGCGGCGCATGGCGCCCCGGCGGTCGTAGAGGAGTGCCCAGTCGATCATTGCCTGCTTGACCGAGGCCGGGGCGGACTCGAGAAGCGCGGGAATCCTGAGCGTACGCGTGCCGTCCAGCCGGTTCATCACCACGTGCCAGCTCTGTCGCAGACGGCGGCTGAACTGCACGCGGAGTGCACTGAGACGCTGGGCGTGCAGCAGCTCCTCGAACGAGGGAGCAGCAAACAGCGGCAGTTCGAGCTGCTCGTAGCGGGCCATTGGTTCAGAACGCGAAGGTGACACCGAACCCTATCAGCAGCGCGCCGGAGAGACCGTAGGAGACAATTGTGCCGATGGCCGCGCTCTGCCGCCGCTGGTCGGCATCGTCCTATGCTGCCTGGTTGTCCGAGTTGTCACGGTCCTGGGCGGCCTGCAAGGGAGTTTTCGAGGCAACTTCTGGACCTAC
>CAZJJT010000273.1:0-6538 GCA_964546395.1 uncultured Fibrobacterota bacterium | reverse complement strand
ACCAGATCCGCTACTACGGGCATTACTCTAACACTCCGCAAGAGACACAACTTGGCTGAACCCGCAGGGTTCGGCTACCACACGGAGGAGAACGAAGTGACAACTCGCGGCGTGCGCGAGAAGGCGCTGAAGGCAGCGCTTGTGCCAAAGCCCACACAGCAGCTCACCCGCCAGCAGTTGCAGGCCCGGCTGGTATGGGCGTCGTTGATCAAGCTTGTGTACGAAGTTGATCCGCTCAAGTGCCCGGACTGTGGTGGCACGATGAAAATCCTGGCGTTGATTGACCGCGACCGCCAGCCCGACGTGGTCGAGAAGATCTTGCGGCACTGCAAGCTGTGGCGGGAGCCAAAGCAGCGAGGACCGCCAGACACCCCGGTTGCCGACCCCCAGCCCACAGAGTTGACATACGACAAGGGGTTTTTCGATAGAGAAGTCGCCTGAACCTCCGCGCCTGCCAAGTCGCCCTGCGACAGCTGTGCCCTGAACCACGCAATCGTTGATTTTCCGGTCCGGATCAGTGATATTTGGGGAGTAGACGCGACTCCGAGCCTTGCATGGAACACGCCAAGACGGCGCAAGGCGGGCAAAGTGCCTCAGAGCAATGGCGGAAACGGTACAGAAAATGCGCCAAACCGCAGGATCAAAATCAGTCACGAGGAGTGATCATGCCCTTTCCTGCTGACTTCATTTGGGGTGTGTCGACCGCGTCGTACCAGATTGAGGGTGCATCGCGCGAGGACGGCAAGGGCCTGTCGGTATGGGACGTCTTCTGCCGCAAAGAAAGTGCGGTGCGGGATGGACACACGGGCGATGTGGCGTGTGACCACTACCACCGCTACCGGGAAGATATCGCCCTTCTGAAGGACCTCGGTGTCGATGCCTACCGCTTGTCTCTATCGTGGCCGCGCATACTGCCCGAGGGGCGCGGCGCCACCAGTCCTGCGGGTGTTGACTTCTACAACCGCGTACTGGACGAACTCCTGGAAGCCGGCATTCACCCATGGGTTACGCTGTTTCATTGGGACTACCCGTATGAGCTCTACCGTCGTGGTGGCTGGCTCAACCCGGACAGCCCCGACTGGTTTGCCGAGTATGCGTCCACGGTAATAGATCTGTATTCGGACAGGGTCGATCACTGGATGACGCTCAACGAACCACAGGTGTTTATCGGACACGGTCACCAGGACGGCGTTCATGCGCCGGGACTGCAGCTGAGCCTTGCAGAGGTGATACAGTGCGGGCACCATGCGCTGCTTGCGCACGGCAAGTCGGTCTCGGCGATCAGGGCCCGGGCGAAGTCAGCAGCACGGGTTGGGTTCGCGCCTGCCGGACAGATACCCATACCTGCCGAGGATACTCCTGCCGACATCGAGGCGGCCCGCAAAGCCATGTTCTCGGTGCGTGAGTGCAATTGCTGGAACAACACGTGGTGGATGGACCCCGTGTTCCTCGGTCGTTACCCGGCGGACGGACTGGCACTGCTCGGGGAGCATTCACCTGTTGTGGGGCCGGATGACATGCACATCATCAGCGCCCCGGTCGACTTCTGTGGCGTAAATGTGTACTACGGCACACCCCATGCTACCGGACCCGACGGCGAGCCCGTGCGCGTGTTGCCACCGGCCGGCCACGACCGCACCTCACAGAGCGACTGGCCGGTCACACCAACAGCGCTCTACTATGCCCCTAAATGGCTGTATGAACAGTACGGCAAGCCGGTTGTCATAACCGAAAACGGTCATCAGAACCTCGACGGCGTCGCCATGGACGGCAAGGTGCACGATCCTCAGCGAATCGACTATCTGCACCGCTATCTGCTGCAACTCGAACGGGCCATCGCCGATGGGGCCGAAGTGGGCGGCTACTTCCAGTGGACATTCATGGACAACTTCGAGTGGGCCCTGGGCTACTACGTCCGCGTAGGCCTCGTATACACCGACTTCCAAACGCTGCAGCGCATACCCAAGGACTCGTACCGCTGGTACCGGGATGTCATCGCCTCAAACGGCGCCGCGCTCCATCGCCCGTAGTCAGCCCACAACGCTGGGGATACATCACCCGGTACCGTCTGCAGGAGCAGTACCCCTCGGCTCTCCCCGGCCGGTCTCCTGCCGGGCGATGCGTCGCACCGAGTCTCTCTGACATACGAACCCCTCAATTTCGGCCGGCTCAACCGCACGCGTCGTTCGTCTCAAATCCGGCCGAAGAACATGCTCCAGCATGGCGTGTATCGTGGCCGGCCCATTGAAGTCGTAGCTCGTGAGCCCCCTGTCACGGCTCTGCGGTGCGTTGTCGAAGCCCACGATCGAAATGTCCCCGGGAACACTCAGCCCCTTGCGGGCGGCGAAGTCCATCGCGAGCAGGGAGAGGCGGTCGCCGGTACCGACCCACGCGGTAACGTCCCTGTGTGCGAGGGCCTGTTCGAGCAACGGGGCAAGCTCCTGCGCGAGGATCTCCTGCCACAGGGCACTGTAGAGGTGTTCGGACAACCGCTGGCCGAGGCGCACTGTGGAGATGCTTCTCTCTTGGGTTGACCGTAACACCCCGCCAACGGCATCGTCCACACGCGATCGCAGCCGCTTGAGCCCCTCGCTCAGGTACGGGAACGGCTGCAACCGGTCTGCGGTGACCGCCACTGCACCGTCGTCGATGCCTGCGTCCGCATAGACCCCGGCAAGCCCGGCGTAGCGGTTGTGTGTCCACGGGAAGGCGAACATGGGATCGATGTAGGCGACGCGCCGGTGGCCCATGCCCAGAAGATAGCGGCCCATGGCGCGGCCGCATGTCGGCCGGTTGGCCATGGAGAAGACCTTGAGTCTGCCCGACTGGACATGCAGTTCCTCCATCCGTACCATCCCATTCTCGTCGAGCAGGGCCACAGGCCTGCAGTGCGACAGGAGTGAGTTGACGAGACGCGGGAGGTGATCGTCCAGACTGACGCCGAACACGACGAATCCCAGGGTGGTCTGCGGAAAACGGACCGCCTCGACGGTGCCCGGCTGTTTCGAAGGGGTGTGGAGGATGCCCGTGTCGGGGTCGAAAGTCCAGACGTGCAGAGCCGTGCGGGCCTGTATGCATGCGACCTCGAGCGCGTGCACATGGGCGAACGTCCGGGGGTTGTAGCTGCCGAGCCTTCCCGCATCGTCGCCGCCCGCGATGAGCACCACTTCACCTGTCCCATGCCTGGACACCAGCATCGGGACACGATAGCCCCCGCCGTGCCGCTCGAGGGTGTGGTCGGCACACAGTGCCGTCAGCACCTTGCGCATGGTGCGGTACGAGACCCCGTGTTTCGCCATCAGCTGTTTCACCGGCGGGAGCATGGCGCCCGACACGTATGTCCCGCCGCCCACCGCACGCTTCACCCGCGCCAGGGCGCTCTGCCACTTGAGCAGCGGCGTGCCACAGGCCGCCTCGCCGGGACCCGCGGGCGGCGGACCGGCGCTGTCGGGCCGCGATGCTATCGATATGCCGGTACCCCGCTGTACGGTAAGCAGCCCCTGCTCCCGCAACTCGGTGAGCGCCTTCCACATGGTGACCGCTGATACCCCCGCCTGCAGGGCAAGCTCCCGGGTCCGCGGTAACCGTGTCGTTCCCTCACCGCGGTACCGCTGGACGAGAGCCTCGACAAATTCCCGTGCTTTCACGACTTTGGGGCGTCTGTTACCCATGGTCACCCGCTCCCCGCCATGCCGAATCCAGCAGACATAACTATATGACCCAAAGATACTGCAATAAATGTACTTCATTTGCCCGGCTCCTGCTCTACCGGTGGCTACTATCACTGGTGGGCCATAAACAGAGAATGGAGGACACCATGCAGAGCGACGTACGCGGCACAACCGGTGCGTGTGCGGCCCTCAGAGGGTTGCTGGTTCCACTTGTGGCCGTTGGGCTCTTCGTCTCCCCGTCGGCGGCTCAGCTCGGCAGTCTCGCGCTGGGTATCAACCTGCCGAACATGAACGACTACCGCCCCGCTGAGGAGTTCGTCGACCTGATGAAACACGGGCGGCGCTGGGGGTCTGTCCAGCAGCCGTGGGATGAGAGCGCGCCCGTGGATGAGAACGGCTGGCCCACAACCGATGCGGGGGTCATCGTGAGGAGCGCCTTGCGCAACGACCCCAGCGGCACATACAGGCTCTCGTTCACGGGGCAGGCCACGCTCTCCTCTTCGTACGGCAATGGGCTGTGGCACGTCGAGAACCAGGTCTACGATGCCGGCAGCAACACGACCACGGCCGACATCGTGCTCGAGGGCAACGACGAGCTCTTCAACATAGGTTTCAGCAACACCAACGGCGGGGTGCGCGATGTGCGGCTCATACGGCCCGGCTACCCCACCGAGAGTACCCCCACGTTCACGACCAGTTTCCTGCATGCGCTCGCACCGTTCAGCGCCATCCGCACCATGTGGTGGCAGCGCACCAACAACTATGGCATGAGCTACCCCGACTCTCTGGCATGGTCCGACCGCCGCCCTGCAACGTACGCAAGCCAGGCCGCAGCCACCGACAACCCGAAGACCATGGGGGTTGCGTATGAATACATCATCGAGTTGGCCAACACCGCCGACAAGGATATCTGGATATGTGTTCCCATCCTGGCGACCGATGACTATGTCCGTCAACTGGCAACCCTGTTCCACAGCACACTCGAACCCGGACGGGTCCTGTACGTAGAGTACAGCAATGAGATATGGAATGGCGGCAGCGGCTACCCCCAGTCCCAGTACTTGCTCGATGCGGCAAACGCGGCCGTTGCCGGGGGCGAGAGTACGTTGGACTATGACGGGTGCGGTAACCAGTGGTACTGGCGCCGCCGTCTGGCCGCAAAGAAGACGGTCGAGTACAGCAACATCTTCCGCAGCGTCTACGGCGATGACGCGATGGGCACTCGCGTCCGGTTTGTCCTTGCCTACCAGTGCGGCGGCGATCAGCAGCTTGACATGCTCCGGTACATAGATGCCAACTTCGGTGCCCCGAGCCGGTATCTCCATGCCGTGGCACAAGCACCGTACATGGACAACCAGACCGCAACGTCGACAGTCGAGGAGTGTCTGGTGGGTATGCGGACAAGCAGCGACGAGGGGGGGCGCGTCTGGAATATCGCACTCAAGGCTGCCGCAACCTACTATGGCATAGAATCTGTGGCGTATGAGGGGGGGCCCGGACTTTTCGGAGCAGACGATCTAGATGTCAAGATAGCCGCCAACATGGATCCGGCCATGCGGGGGCTCGTCGTACATGACATAGTGGACAACTGGCACGGCGTCGGCGGGGGACTGTTCATGTACTGGTGCCTCGCATACATCTCCGGCCAATACGGCATGTGGGGATTGACCGAGGACATCACCGACCTGACAACTCCCAAGTACCAGGCCATGCTTGACATTGCTGCATCGTCCCCTCCGCCGCTGACGTCGGGCACGCTGTTGCCGGACGAGGGCCAATCGGTGACCCTGACGGCGCTCGACAATGTCTTCGGGGAACACGACCAGCCCGACCTCTACCTGTTCGAGGCGGGCCAGGATCTCTACTTCCTGGTGAGAGCGGGGTACACCGGAACCTACGAGGTCGACGTAGGCGCGGGTGGTGGCACGTTCGATGTTATGGTAGACAATCAACTCATGGGAAATGTGCCCGGTCCGGCCAGCGCGCCGGTCACGGTTGAGCTGAGTCCCGGGTTCCACACGCTGCGCGTGGTGACGTCAGCGCCCGCGATGTTCCACAATGTCAGCATACACACGACTGCCGTCGGCACCTCCACGCCGACGGCCCATGCAGGCGCGACACGTCGTGTGTCCATCCTCAGGGGTGTAAGCGGGGACGACTACGTCCTCACACTCAGCGCGTGCGACACGTACCGGCTCCGGGTCACCGATATGGCCGGCCGTGTCGTGCAGACTCATATGTTCCGCGGCAATCGCGCCAGGCTCTCTCTCGGCACTGCCGGGGCAGGGGTGTACGTACTCACGGTGATGGCGGACGGCTACCGGAGCGTATGCCGGATATGCAGGTAAACCAACAATCGAGGAGACCATACATGCTGTCAAGCACCGCACCCTCGCTGCGCAAACCCATGGCGGCCCTGACTCTCGTATTGGCTGTGATCGCCACACCTGCCCAGAATGATTTCTACGGCATGGGGAGCAGCAATGTCGACTGGTTATCCTGGTATATAGGGATATTCCTGGACAAAGAAGGCATGATTGGAACAACCGACCAGCTAAGTGCGGGCGGGGCTCCTATGCACTGGTTATGGGAGCAACGGGACAGCTACACACCCAATCCTGAGACGTACCTTCAGACCAGCGACTTCGACGTCCTGTACATGGTGGCCTCGTTTGTGTGGATGCAGCGTCAACATGAAGTCGAGGCATGTGTAGGTTTCAGTAATGCAGCCATGCAGGGGAATCCTGAGGTGCGCATATTCATTCAGGAACGATGGTACCGAGAGCCGGATCTCGATGGCAGCCTTGGCTACTGCTACTTCAGAAATGACAACTGTGAACCAAACTCGACGTATGAGTTTCTGTTCC
>CAZJJT010000272.1:0-6545 GCA_964546395.1 uncultured Fibrobacterota bacterium | reverse complement strand
CCAACCAGAAGACCTGCTACGACAAGGCGCTGGCACTCGGCGCCGATATCGTCGTGATGCTGCACCCGGACTACCAGTACACGCCGAAGCTCATCACGGCCATGGCGAGTATCATAGGGGTCGGGCTGTACCACGTGGTGCTCGGCTCTCGGATTCTCGGCAAGGGCGCACTGCGCGGCGGCATGCCGCGCTACAAGTACGTGAGCAACCGCGTGCTGACATTCGCCCAGAATGTCCTGATGAACCAGAAGTTGTCGGAGTACCACACGGGGTACCGTGCGTTCTCGCGTGAAGTGCTCACGCGAATCGACTACCACGCGAACTCCAACGACTTCGTGTTCGACAACCAGATGCTGTCACAGATATGCTGTGCGGACTATGATATCGCGGAAGTGACCTGTCCTACGAAGTACTTCAAGGAAGCCTCGTCAATCAACCTCTGGCGCAGCGCGGTCTACGGCGTGGGCGTGCTCACGGTGAGTCTGCAGTATGCGCTGCAGAGGGCGGGTCTGCTTCGCCTTCGGCGCTACCGGGTTGCGCCGGTCGTGGGGCCTGCGGGTCCCTCCTGAAATACGCATAGCCGTAGGCACGGCCAAGCTCGCGGAGCCCCTCGGCTTCGTACTGCGCGTATCGCTCTGCCTTGGTGACTCGGCACACCAGCAGGGCCGGCCGATCGATCGGGCCGCTCAGCAACCAGTCGCGTGTGCCGCTGTCGGGGTGGAGGCCGGGGGGCTTGCGGCTGTAGAACAGGTCGGCGTAGCTCTTGTGAAGAGCACGGACGTACACGCTGCCCCCGGCGTGCATGCGGAAGAACTCGACGGCGTCGGCCTGTGTGTAGGCCTCGATACGCGGGGCGAACAGGTACATGAACGTGTTCAGGCACACCGCGCTCGAGAGAAACAGCGTCGCGAGTCCGGCAACGTGCCGTCCGCTCCGAAGCAGCAGCAGCGCCGCAACCAGTACCGTCGCGTAGCCGATCCCCACGAACGCGTCGGCGGGGTACCAGACCACCGGCTTGGCGAGGCAGGCACGCGCGAAGCGGTCGGCGATGAGCGGCACAACAGACTCCTTGTGCAGGAGCAGGAGCGGGAATGCGGTAATCGTCGCAGCGATGAGGAGTGAGAACGCTGTCAGCGACACGAGCAAACGGCGGGAGACGGGAATGTCACGGCGCACCAGATCGTACATGTGCAGCGCCGCAAGGTAGGTGAGGGGGAAGTAGCTCAGCGAGGAGTAGAGCACGGTTTTGGTTCGTACCAGCGAGAACAGCACCATTACTACCGCCAGCAGGATCAGCATGAACGTGTTGTACAGGTCCTGCGATCTGGTGCGGGCGGGGCGGCTGAGCAGTGAGCGGATAGCGAAAAACGAAGCGGGGAAACAGCCGAACAGCACTACCACGAAGTGAAAGTAGAACGGCCGTCCATGCCCGGCATCCCCGGTGGTCAGCAGCCGGAGCTGGTACTTGAGAAACTCGGTGATGAACCACGGACCGTGCCCGATAGTCTCCACGCCGAAGAACACGAACGCCACCGCGGCCATCGCCAACAGGTAGGCAGTGATGTCTTTCCACGTGAAGAACACCCTGAACCGCCTGGAGGCCCAGTAGACCCCCATGCAGAGCGCGACCAGCAGGAAGCCCACCGGTCCCTTGCTCAGCACCGCGAGTCCGGTGGATACCCCACCGGCACCGTACAGCAGCAGGCGCCTGTTCCCCTCCGACTGCATCGCCCCGATGCAGCAGGAGAGGCCGACAAAAATGAACAGGTTGAACACCGGGTCGATGATGCCCGACTTGTAGAAGAGGTGCGGCAGGAAAGAACCGAGAAACGCCAGCGCCCACAGCAGGCCGAAGCGCCAGTCGTAGAGCCGCTTGCCGACAGCGTAGGCGATGCAGAGCGTGAGTATCCCGCAAAGCGCGTTCACGAACCGCGCGCCGAACTCGTTGACCCCGAACACGCTCATCGAGAGCGCCTGCAGCCAGAAGAACAGCGGTGGTTTTTCCCAGAACGCGCGATAGTCGATAGTGACACGCATGTAATCGCCGGTTGCGAGCATCTCGCGGGCGGCTTCAGCGAAGTTGGCCTCGTCCCAGTCAAACAGGTGCACCCTGCCGAGAAACGGCACGAAGAACGCAACCGCGAGCGCCACGATGAGAGCGTAGTGGAGGGCGGTAGTTCGTCTGCCGGGCGAGCGTATGTCCAGGGGTGTGTCCATGGGGCCTCAAGCGGTGGCAGTGATGAAAATAGGTCGGATACGGGCGGGGTGTCTGACGTATCTTCCGCTTCTGATGAACGCAACCGCTGACAGCATACCCTCGTTCGCGCCAGATGGCGCACAGAATGCCTGGTACTGGAACGTTCCGGTCGCGTGTGCCGTGATGCTGGGGGCGGTGGGTCTGATGGACGCGAATTGCCGTCTGTTCCTGCAGCTCAACGGCGGCGCCCAGTGGGCCGGTCCGGTGTTCTGGAGCTGTGCGACGGTGCTCGGGGATGCGCTTGTGGCAGCAGTGCTCGTCTTTCCGCTGATCCGGCGCGGGCCCGATATGCTCTGGGCGCTGCTGTTGGCGACGGTGGTCGCGACGGTGTTCACGCACGGACTGAAGCCGTTGCTGGACATCGAACGGCCGGCGGCAGTGCTGGGTCGCGAGTTGTTCACGGTGATTGGTCCTGCACACAAGCACCACGCATTTCCCTCGGGGCACACGATCACCGCGTTCGCCGTGGCGGGTGTGCTGGCGCTGTCGACACCCCGGATCGGGCCAAGGATCGTGCTGCTGTGCGGCGCAGCGCTCGTGGGAATGTCGCGGATTGCGGTTGGTGTGCACTGGCCGATGGACGTGCTGGGGGGGGCTGCGCTGGGATGGATTGCCGCGGGCGTGGGTGTACGCCTCGGGGCGCGATGGAAGCGGCCGGACGGCATCTGGTTCCAGGTGTGTGCAGGTGTGCTGCTGAGCATCGCATGCGTCGTGCTGGCAACCGTGCACCGCACGCGTTACCCCGACGCGCTGTGGTTCCAGCGCGGCATCGCGGTTGTGTTCTTGGTATGGGGTGTGTGGGAGATGCGTGGCATTGCGCCCGGGATACGCCGTCCGGTGCCGACCGGTGCGGAAAGGATGTGAGTATGAGTGATGAACGGAAGAACATCGTGGTTGTCACCGCGCACCCTGATGATTTCGCGCACTCCATGGGAGGGACCGCGATCCTGCTGTCGAAACGCTACGCACTGCACGTGCTGTGCGCCACGAAGGGGCAGCGGGGCATCCGCGGAACGGGCATGCGGGAAGCGGCCGCGATTCGCGAGAAGGAGGAAGAGGCGGCCAACGCGCTGGCGGGAGCGTCGGTGCGTTTCCTGGGACGGACTGACGGCGATGTGCATGCCGACGAGGACCTGTGCCAGGCGATTGCCGCAGTAGTGGAGGAATTGCTGCCGGTCGCGCTGTTCACACTGTGGCCGGTCAATGTTCCCGACCACTTCATGGTGTACGCCGCGGCGATGAAGGCGCTCCACCTGGCGGGGCGCTACTACGAGACCGAAGTGTACATGAGCGAGAACGGTGTTGGCGGCCAGACCTGTCAATTCGAGCCGGATCTCTATGTCGACATCACGGCTGTCGTGGAGAAGAAGCGTGAGATGGTCCGGTGTCACCGCTCGCAGAACCGGGACGAAGAAGCCGTGGAACGCGTGATCGAACGCAACCGTCTGCGGGGCATGATGGCGCGCTGTGACTATGCCGAGCCGTTCAAGACGGTGATGCCGCTGGCGAACCGCCGGTGGGGACGACGGGCGGGGAGTCTGCTGCTCGAACTGGACGGGGAGTAGAGACTGCTCGCCATGCACATCACCTCATTGACACTGCACCCCGAGCGGTTTCCCACTCTCGACTGCTATCCGTTCAAACTGCCAATCCTGCAGAACACGCGTGATATCGCGTTCGGCGGGAACATCACGTTCTTCGCCGGTGAGAACGGCTCGGGCAAGTCAACGCTGCTGCGTGCGATTTCGCGCGGATGCGGAGTGCATATCTGGGAAGAGAGCGGCCTCGACCGGGTCAGCCACAACCCGCACGAACACCGCCTCTACCTCTATGCCACACTTCACTGGACGGCGGGACCGAAGCCAGGGGCGTTCTTCTCCTCGGAGACGTATGACCACATGTCGCGCATGATCGAAGAGTGGGCGAGTACCGATCCCGCGCTGCTCGAGTACTTCGGCGGGAAATCGCTTCTCACGCAGTCGCACGGGGAATCGTTCATGGCGTTCTTCGCATCGCGATACTCGCGCGAGGGGGTGTATTTCCTCGATGAACCGGAGACAGCGCTGTCACCGCGCCGGCAGATCCTGTTCGTGCAGCTGCTGCAGCGGATGGCGACTGACGGGCATGCGCAATTCTTCGTCGCCACCCACTCGCCGATCCTGCTCGCATGCCCGGGAGCAACTATCCTGTCGTTCGACCGCAACGCGATTGGGCCGGTTGCCTACGAGGACACCGAGTACTTCCGCATCTACCGCGAGTTCCTCGCCGACCGGTCTCGCTTCCTGACAGAGGAGTGATGGCGGCTATACCTCGTCCTGGCGGATGATCGCGATGTTGTTCTCGTTGACAAACGAGATGACGCGCGGATCGGTGAACTGAAGCCGTTCCCACTCACGGTCCTTCGCTGCCCGCGGCGCTTCGTAGCCCCGGTGACCGAGCAGGCGCATCTCGTCGGTGTCGTACGAGGGGTGCCCGCCGTACATGTACAGGCCGGGCTGTGCTGCGGCGAGCTTCGCGACAAGGTTGTCGATCCGGTCACCGTCCGTCTGCACACCGGGAAGCCGCTGGTACTTGACCCGGCACACCAGGTGCTCCGATTCGGCCCAGCGGAGGAAACGGTCCTCCTGCTCCTTCAGTACCCAGGTCCATCCCATATGCGCATCGACATACCTCACGTCGAAGCCGAGTTCTCGCGCACGGTCGAGCTGGGCCTGCAGTTCGACAAAACACTCCTCGGGGTTGACGCCGCCGTGGAAGAGTTCATCGCCGAACTGGTAGAAGTCGCCGCTTGCGCGCACGAGCGTGGGCACTTTCTCGTGCGGTGCCACCGGTCCCCAGCGCAGCGTGTCCCATTCGGCGAGCATGGCGGAGTGCAGGCCGAAACAGATGCTCTTCTCGTGGGCCATCATCTCGGCGGCCTCTTCGATTGCCGGTGCGCCGGCAAGCAGCCCGGCGTTGCGCAGCAGCCCGTGCATGCACGCTTCATAGAACGCCTTGTTGGTGGTGGTGTTGGTCCCGAGGTCATCGCCGCGCGTGGCGACGCGCACGAGTGTGGACGTGTCGGTGGCGGTCCCGGTGGTCTTCCGAGTGCCGGTTTCGGCTGTGGTCATAGCGTACCCCCGCGGCTTGGATGTGTACCGTGAATCTACGATCTTCGTACCGTGACACTGCGGGAATGATACTGAATACCACGACTGCTGCTGGGGAAAGCATTATGCGCGGCATACCCGTTGTGAGGGTCATAACATATTGCGAAAAAGGATGATACGTCGACGGGGCAGGACGAAACGAATATGCGCCGAATGACCGAGGTCGGGGTGGTGGCGGGTACAGCTCACCAACGTGGGTGGGGGGCAGCACACTCGGCACGCATCCCCCCTATGGTCCCCCCTACCCCCCGAAGCCCCCAAGACGAACACATCTGCTTCACCCTTGTATTTAACAGCCAAGCAGGGCAACTCGAGCGGGCGCGAGGAGATACTCAGGCACCTTGACGATCATGGCGTCGAGTGCAAGGACGCTGCCGAGCCGGTGCGGCCGGTGCCCGGGGGATGCCGGAAGAAGAAGGGGCTGTCGGCCCACTACGTCCTCGACCTTCACGGGATGACGGCGGAACGGGCGGAACGGGCAGTTCGGACAGCCTTCGAACACTGCCGCCGGACCGGGCGCAGGTCACTTCTGCTGGTCCATGGCACCGGCATGCACTCAGACCCCTCCGAGGGCCCCGTGCTGGGTCCACTGGTGGCCCAGATGCTCAAGGGGGAGCTGGCAGGTTCTCTCACCGACTACCGAAAGGCCCCGCCTCCACTCGGGGGAAACGGGGCCACGTTGGTGTATCTGCGCTGACGGTGTTGCTGCTGCCGGGACTCAGTTCTGGATCATGATCCGTCCGCCGATGGTGATCTCCGGCTTGTCGGTGTGATTGGTGGTGAGTCGGAAGTTGCCGCTGAGCGGCCCGGCGAGTTCGGCCTTGACCTCAAGCCTGAGCGTGTATTCCCACATCCCGTCCTCAAGCGGCTTCTCCGAACGCTCCATCGTGTACACCGGAAGGATCGGCAGCATCGTTCGCCAGCCCCCGGAAGCGGCCGGGCCGCCGCCCGGTTCGAACACCAGGTCACCCACGCGCAGGTCGGCCTTCTTTGACCGCATGACAATCGCCGGGTTCTCGTCCTTCCCCGCACCGTTGCGCAGAGTGAGGTAGTTCGTCCGCATCTCGATTGCAGGCACGATAACACCCTGTATCGTGAGCATCAGCTTCGGCTTGTTGGCAGCATTCGACTCGACCGAG
>CAZJJT010000271.1:2967-6554 GCA_964546395.1 uncultured Fibrobacterota bacterium | reverse complement strand
ACGGCTCTCGGTCTCCCCAATGGCGGCCCGGCAGACTACTACGCGTACCGGTCTTCGCAAATCTGGCAGATCTTCTCTACTGTGTTTGGGGCGCAGGCCGACCGCCTGGTACGGGTGGCGGCCTGGCAGCAGAGCAGTGGCGGCTTTGCTTTCATGTACAACGACGTCTTCGACAACGCCGTCCACAACCCCACCGGTCAGGTTCCTGACGTGCTCGCGACGGCCCCGTATTTCAGCGCGAACCTTCCCATCGCGACACTTACGGCCGACCAGTTCTTCGACTCGGTGATGACAACAGTGCTGCCGCACAAGCAGGGGTCGATGCGCGGCGATATCGAGTTGGCCGCGTCTCACGGCATACCCATGGTGGCCTACGAGGGAGGCCAGCACTTCGTCGGCAGCGGTACGCAGTCTATTGACTACTACCTCGCCATGAACCAGCACCCCCGCATGAAAGAGGCCTACCTCCGCTACCTGCACGACTGGTTCAGCGTGGGCGGCGGCATGTTCTGCCACTATGCACAGTGCAGCATGGGTGCCGCCTCGGGGTTCTGGGGAGCAAAAGAGTATTACAACCAGCCACGCAGCCAGGCGCCAAAGTACGACGCGCTCCTGTCGTACATCGATGGGGACACAGTGCCGACCTGCGAGGTCGAGCTCACAGGCACGCTACTGGGAACCGACGGGTCATGGGGTGGCGGAAGCAACACGAAAGACAAAGCCATGGACGGCAACACGAATACCTACTTCGATGCGCCTATCGCAGACGGTGCGTGGGTGGGCCTGGCGCTCGACTCAGCGGTGCGGGTAGCGCAGGTGGCGTTCCATCCCAGGTCCATGTTCGAGTCAAGGATGGTCGGTGGTGTGTTCCAGGGGTCGAACACACCCGATTTCTCGCAGGGCGTGGTTGACCTGTACACAGTCACGTCTGAACCGAAGCGTCAGTGGGTATACGAACTCATCTCGGACCAGGGAGCATACCGCTACCTGCGGTATGTCTCTCCGGATGGCGGCGCCTGCAACGTGGCGGAAGTGGCGTTCATCGGTCTCAAGTGCGATGTGGTGGCAACCGCACCCGCGACAGTGAACAGACCCTCCATTACTCCACGAGTCACAGGCCCTGTGCGCATTTTTGGACTGGACGGCAGGCTCATCAACGGAGGAGCGATGGCTGCACGAAAACTCACTGGCGCAGTGGGCATCTATATCGCCAAGCCTGCATCCGGCCGGCCAACGCGTGTGTATGCAACGACTCCCGGCTCCCTTCCCCCCTCCCCTTTGAGTCGGGAGACGGTCGAGTAGGCGCTGACGCCTGCCTGGCCGCCAGAGCGCCTGGACCCGCGTCTGCGGTCCGGGCGCTCGGTCTGTCGGGCGATTCTGAGGTCCGCTGCAGCGGTGCGCAACCAGTGAAGCTGCGAGTCTCACCGCCCCTACGCATCCTCCCGCCGCTCGGGCTCACCGGATTGCTTCAGGTCCGCCACGCGCGAAGCTCGATCGGCAAGCAGCGGCCCGCTCTCCGGTTTGTCAAGATGGAAGTAGCAGCAGCTCGACCAGTCGTCACTGCGCTCGAACAGGCAGATGGGATCGGGCGCATGGAACCGGTAGAACGCGAACTGCATGTTCTTCGAGTCGGCAATGGTACACCCCTGATACAGGTCCGTGTAGGCGCCCTGCCCCCAACAGGTGCCGACGTAGTCCTCGCTGCCTGTGCCGCACAGAGTCGGGCAGTCGGTATCACCGTCAAGCCGGCCGAAGCGAATGCCGGGCACTCAGGGTGGGTTTCTGGTGTCAACAGGCAGCACATGAGTGGCGCAGTACGCGCGAAAGCGCAGAAAGAAAACGCTTGTCATTCGGCGTGGGCGGGCCGAAAGCAATCGCTTGTCAGTACACAGTCCGCCTGATGATCTCCTGCTGGACTTCCCGGGAGAGTTCCACGAACCGTGCGGTCCAACCGCCCAGCCGCACCAGCAGGTTGGGGTAAAGTTCGGGGTGTTCGAGCGCGTTCTGAAGGTCGGCTTGATCCACCACAGTCAGTGTGGCCTGCATGCCGCCGCTTGCCCAGAACGCCTGGAACAGTGATTCGAGCTTGGTGCGGTTGTGCGTGAACAGGCTTTTTGCGAGCTTGACATTGGTCGTTGCACCACCGTTCGTCGGGTCGACTTTCGACACCGAGTTGAGCAGGGCGGTAATCCCGTTGCGGTCCGCTCCGGCCGTCGGCGCGTTGCCAATCGCGAACGGCTCCCCCGCCAGGCGACCGTCGGCCGTGGCCCCGCATTGTGCGCCCATGAAATACCCGCCGGGGTTGACGCTGCTGATAGTGAAAAAGCCGAGACCGTGGCGCTTGCCTGCCGCATCCGAACGCCGCGACAGCTCCTGCCACATGCGCACAAGCATGTTGTCGGCGTCCGGGCTGTCATTGCCGAACTTCGGCATGGCCAGCAGTTTCCTGCGGAGCTGCTCATGCCCCTCGAAGTTGTCGCGCAGCGCGGCGCGCAGCGAGTCGAGGTCGACCTGCTCCGTGTCGTACACCAGTCGTTTGATTGCCGTCAGTGCGTCTGCCGCGTTGCTGAACCCGTGCGCCATGATGCACGAGCCGATGTAGCGGCTGCCGCCCTGGACCACACCGCGGCCGCGTTCGACACAGTCATCGACAAGCAGGCTCGCAAGCAGAAACGGGGCATCGGTCTCGCCCACCACCAGGTTCTGCTCGCAGATACGTGCCCCGAACTCCACACCGTGTTCCACCTGCAGCATGAACGCGCGCCACAGGTCCTCAAACGCGGGCAGCGAGAGCGGGACTTCGGGACCAAGCTCTTCCCCCTTCGCGCCCCTGCCCCCAAACAGGGCCGCTTCGAGCGACTTTGGCAGCGACCAGCCAACATTGAGAAGACTCGGGCTTGCACCGCCTATCATGTACTCGCCGCAGCCCAGTGGGTAGTACCGCTCGGCATCCGGTACCGCCACGTTGAGTGCCTGCGCAACCCCCGGCACGTTCACATCATCGTTGTACAACATCGGGTACGTGCACCCTTCCCCGATCACATCATACGCCTTGGCGACGAGCGCGGGATCCTGCCCGTCATAGAACCGCAGCGTGAGTTGTGGGATTACCTGCCGCAGTTTCCGCGTGGCTTCCATGGCGGCAAGCGCAAAGCGATTGGCATTCGCCTCGTTGCGCCGGCCCCTGCCGCCGACTATCGCGCGACTCACCGCGGGATCGCTGTGCTTGTGGTAGATACGCCACAGGCCGCATACCTGCGCCAGCGCCTGCTCCTCGGTGAGTGTGCCGCGGTCGATATCACCCGCATAGAAATCCCCCAGCGCTTCATCGATGCGCCACCCCTCGATATGACGGCCGCAGGTCATCACGCTGTAAAGCCACCAGAGCTGCGCGGCCTCAAAGAACGTGCGCGGGGCACGGCGGCGGATCGATCGCAGTGCTGCGGCAATTCGTTCGAGACGTTCGCGGTCTGCTGCACGCACAGCGTCCGAGGCCAGTGCCCGTGCCTGCCGTTCGTAGTGACGGCACACGTCGTACACCACGTCGAGCATCGCGCTCAACCCCGCGCAGAACATCACCCCCTCGG
>CAZJJT010000271.1:0-2957 GCA_964546395.1 uncultured Fibrobacterota bacterium | reverse complement strand
GCCGGATCATCGCCCTCGGTATCACCCTCGCCCGCCGCTCGCACACGTCGCTGCTCAACAGCCGAACGCATGCCGGGAAGTCCTGTCTGCAGAAGCCGATCAAGCTCCAACGCCACAACAAACCCCGATCCGCTGCCATTGACCGGAGCGTCGCGGTGAAGCCAGCGTTCCATCTCGCTGTCCCAGGTCTGTTCGATACGCGACCAGGTGCACTCCGCACTCCAGAACTCCTCGAGTTGCGCCACCGCCCTGCTGTCGGCCTCGCTCGACTCGTAGCGCTTCGCAGCCGAGAAATCAAAGCAGTACCCGCCCTGTTTGCCGTTCCCGCACTTGCACGGCATCATCGCCCACCACATCGTGCCCGCGTAGACGATGCGCTCGCGGACATGCCCGCCGGCGAACATGTCGCCCGGCTCAATCGCGCTGAGGACCGCCGGGAACTGCACCCGCAGACAGGCGGCTTCACGGACCGCGGGATGGCTGTTGTGGTGCTGGCGGTAGACCTCGGTGAGACGCACGGCGTTCGCCACGGCCGGACTGAGCGTCTTGGTTCTGGCTGCGACAGTTGCTGTACCCATGACATCCTCTTGGCTGGCAGGTCACGTGTGTGTGCACGATGCCACACTCATCGCCCATAAATCTATGCATCTCCGTGAGATATGGGTACCTGATAGTATTGCTTTTAGTGACCTCTTGATATAGTTTTGTATAGTATGCTCAAGCACCGACCACGTCAGGCCGCATCCGAGGCGTATCTCCGCAGACACCTCGCGTCCGTTGCCCGCCCCGCGCTGCCATCCATCGCGAGGTGTGCCCGCGACGCCGGGGTGTCGTATGTGACCATGTGGAAGGCGTTCGCGGCATTGCGCGAGCGCGGTGAACTGAGCGTGGGTGACACGCGACTGCCGACCACCACGCCTGACGGGCCCCGGTGGCGTACGGTCCGGACCCAACTGGTGCGGGATATTGTCAGCGGACGCTACGCGGCTGGCGCGTCGCTCAGTCTCAAGGAGGCCGCAGCCGAGTACGGAGCCTGCTACCGCACGGCTGTGCGCGCGCTCAACTTTCTTGAGGCACAGGGCTGGCTGGTCCGTGACAAGAGGCAGTTCCGTGTCCGCAGCGCTTCAACGGGCGGTTTCGGCAGCACTGTTGTTCTGCTCTCTACGGTCGATCGCTCACGGAGCAGCGCGACGCTCAGCCCGCGGCAGCAGGAGCTGATCCGCGCCTGCGAGATCCACTGCTCACGCATGCGGTTGGGCCTTGAGCCTGTTCTGCTGACGCGCGACAGTTTTGCGGCTGTGCAGTCACTGAAGGTTCCCGCAAGTACGGACGTTGCGGGCTACCTCGTGTGGCTTGGCGATGTCGATGCGGCGACGCTCGAGGCCGTACTCGGGCGCCTGGCAGGGACCGGCAAGCCGGTTTCGGTGCTCGACGAAGTCGGGGAGATTGCCCCGGAGAACCTCCCGACATCCCGGGCGGATGCGGCGTTCTTCTCGATGGCAAACAGCATGAGTGCGGGCATGGCGATGGGCAGGCACCTGTTGGGCCTGGGCCATCGCTCGGCCGACTTCCTGCTCATCAGGCACAGGCAGCCATGGGCGGACAACCGGTACGCCGGCGTTTGCGAGGCGTTCGCGGCTGCCGGGTACACACGGGCCGTGCGGCAGTTCACGGCGGGGCACGAAGGGTCCGGTCTTGACGTGGGGGTGCCGCTGCGTTCGGCACTCGCCGATCCTGCAGTCACCGCAGTGGTGGCCGAGAACGACCGGATGGGGATCGCGTGTCTCGCCTGGCTCGAGCAACAGGGCCTTCGAGCAGGGCACGATCTGTCGGTGGCGGGCTTCGACGATACGCCCGATGCGTTCATGCACAACTTGACAAGCTACAATTTTAACTGCGAAGCGACGGTGCACGCCATGCTGGCCCACCTCTTCGGCAGGCGCCTTCCACGCCGCGGCCGCACCCGTATCGAGGCAGTTGAGGTGGAAGGATTCGTGACGCAGCGGCGGTCAACCGCCAGGGCGGGCAGGACTCCACAGGACACTGCTCCTCCTTGACGGACCCGGCAAGCGCTGCCTTCGTTCCCCGTGTAGCAGCTGAACCCTTTGGGTTTGGTCGAGTTGGGTCCCTTGCGGGGCCTGGGCACGTGAGCGGGTCGGCCTTGTGGGCCAGCTGTATCTTTGTTATCCGGCGTGCATTCGCCGCCCAACAAGGAGGCACGGCCCATGTTCCGCTCTCTTCTGGAAGATCTGTTCCCCTCCGAGACCCCGATCAAGCTGCTCCTGGAACACTCCGAGATCGTCGAGGAGGCCAGCAAACTGCTGCCGCGACTCACTGACGAGTATTTCTCCGGTTCGGACATCACCTCTCTCGTCGACGAGATCGCTTCACTGGAGAGCAAGGCCGACGACGCCAAGTTCGAGGTGCGAAAGGTAACGAACGAGAAGCTTCGCCTGCCCTTCAGCCGCAAGTCGATCAGCGAGATCGTACACTCGCAGGACAAGATCATCGACAAGATGAAGGACGTGGCGAAGATGATGTCGCTCAACCGGGTGAGCGGGGTCGACGAGGACGTGCAGCGCTCCTTCAAGGAGCTGGTGTCGCTCAACCTCGAGGCCATCACGCTGCTTCGCCACGCGCTTGACGACCTGGGGTTGCTGATGCAGAGTTCGTTTGCCAAGAAGGTGTCCGACCACGAGGAGCTTGACATCGCGGGCGTGGAGCGACTCGAGGGGCGGATCGATCGCCTGAGCCTCAAGCTTGCCACCTGGATATTCTCTCACAAGAACGACATGCACCCTGTCGACCTCATCTTCCTGAATGACCTCACTCGCATACTGAGCAAAATGGCCGACGACACCGAGAACACTGCCGAACGCATCCGCAACTTTGTGGTCAAGTAAGGGGCCGCATGACACCCGTTCTCATACTCGCCTTCGGCATCGGCCGCGACAGCG
>CAZJJT010000270.1:0-6559 GCA_964546395.1 uncultured Fibrobacterota bacterium | reverse complement strand
TTTTTTATCGGTCGAATGATATCGTCGAGATAGTTCTTGCTTCTGCTGAGCTTCGCAAAATGGGTTTCCCCCGGAACCTCGATATTCACCGATACCGTCGTGGCCAGCGAAACGGCTTTCTCGATGGCGGCATCCGAAGCCCCTGGTATAATCTTCAGATGAATGTAGCCGGAGAAATTCTCGCGCTTCCGCAACACGGACGCTACACGGGTAAGGCGCTCCATCGTGGCATCCGGCGTCCCAATCACCCCGCTGCTCAGAAACAACCCAAACACCGTTCCGGCCCGGTAGTAATCGAGGAAAAGCCTGACAAGCCGGTCTGTTTCAAGTGTGCACCGCTGCACATCACGGTTACTCCGGAACGGGCAGTAACTGCAGTCGTTCACGCACACGTTTGACAGCAGCGTTTTCAGCATCACGCTCTTCCCACCGTCCGCCAGTGTCACCGGGTACAACCAGGTCCCGCCCGCAGCACGCGTGCGGTGGTCGGCATTGTCCCTGGTGCCGCAGGAACAGGCGAGATCGTACTGCGAGGCCTGCGAAAGCAGGGAGAGTTTTGCAGCGGTATCGAGTGAAGAAGTGATATGCATAGTAGGCGAGACAGCAGTTCAGAATGCAAAGGGTAACACCATGAGCCACCTGTCAATTCTGGACGTTGTGCTTTGAACGTTGCCTTTTGGATTTCTCTAGTACTTCCGAATCACCCCCACCATCTTGCCCACAATTGCCACTTCACGGTCCGATCGCAGCACGATATCTTCGTAGGTGTCGTTTTCCGGATGAAGCACGACATGGTCACCACGGTGATAGTATCGCTTCAATGTCGCATCATCCTCGATACGCACCACCACAATGTCTCCGTCTCGCGCGCTCTGCTGCTGACGGACAATCGCGATATCGCCATCAAGAATCCCCGCGTCCCGCATGCTGTCACCTTTTACCCGAAGCGTAAACAGCCCGTCACCGCGAAACATGTTGTGGTCAATCGTCACATAGTCCTGGATATTCTCGACAGCTGTCACCGGACGGCCTGCGGGGACCATGCCAACCAGCGGCACCTGCAGCTCCCCGCCGGATTCTCGTTCGAGTCCAACCGCGATTTCGATCCCCCGCGCCTTGTTTCGAAGCACCCGGATATAACCTTTTTGCTCTATCAGCCGAAGGTGCTGGCGGACATTGTTGATACTCCTATATCCGAACCGCTCCGCAATTTCCCGTATGGTCGGCGGCGCCCCGAGCCGCTTGACACAATCGACCAGAAATGCGAATATGCGGTTTTGTTCTGATGTGAGCTCTTTCATATGACTCCTGTTCGTCTGGTCGCCCACAGAAAATCGAGAAGGCACGAAGCTTCTCAGTGGATTTGGCAGAACACCTTTCCCAGGCCCGCTCCTCTCTGTTGATTGTTGTTTGTGCGTTTCAGCTTCGTGCCCCCATTGATATCTTTCCCGCAACCATCATTCGACGACCACCCCCCCGCCGCATTCCGCCTTTCAACTCGATACGGCATGCACGGCTCTGCGCATGCCGCGGCACACGAACCTGAGAGGGAACCACCCGAAACACAAACGGCACTATCGTCCTTCGACGCTCCTCGTAGGCGGCTACCGATTCGCCTATCATGTCGACCAGTGAAAGCGAAAACGGCTTTGACAACATGCTGACTGCGGTTACCATGTACTGCTCCGGGGTGTTGAAATCTTTGCGCTGCAATTATCGTGTGGACATAATATACTGTACATTTGAACAGTATGCAAGGGAAAAGTTGTATTTATCTGCGAAACAATATGTTATGAGCCCATAAACGGCAAACGGCCCCTCGCCAGGGGAGGCGAAAGAGGGGCCGCTGCACTACTGAGCATTCAGGGGAGAATCGCTCAGAACTTCACTAGCACGCACCGGGAATCCCGCACGACACCGTCCCGCTCAACACTCACCGCCCAGTAACTCCCGGGCGCAATACTACGTGTCACCCCATCACCGAAAACACCCTCGTACACCACTGTCCCGTCAAGCGCGCACACCCGTACCACATCCCCCGCGCCCAACACTCCCGGCCCTGACACGCGGTGCGACACACTGCCACGCTCCACCGCGACACTCGGGTTGTAGCCGGTAGCATACAGGGTCGCGATACTCTTCGCGGGGAGGGCCACTGAAGAGCCGCTCACGCTGCCCTCGTCATTGCACCGCTTCGAGGCATCCGAGAGATACATGTGAAACTGTGTCGGGACCGGATTGGCGCCAGCGGCCTCAACCGAGACGGTCTTCGAAGAACTCCCCCAGTTGAGCACAACAACAGTCAGCGTGTTGTCGCCGTCGTGATGGAACGCAACCGCGTGGACAAGCGAATCGTTGCTGGACGACTCCACCTGCACCGCGCCGGGACGGATCCACCGGTAGTACTGCTTGTGGACATAGTAGTTCACCAGCTTCGTGCCGTTGAGCATCAGCGCCTCGTCCTCCCAGCCCGCGGATGTCACCGCGAGACGCCACCAGAACCATCCTGAGATCCTGCCGTATTTCAGCGCGATGTAGATGGTCGATGCGAGGTCCATGCCGTCGGTCCAGTTGCCCCAGTACCCCGAAGTCTCGGTCATCCAGGAGCTCAGCCCCCGCGCAGCCGCGAAAGCCGCTACACCCCGTGTGCCGCCCCACAACTGCGCACACTGCGCCGAGGGCGTGGGGTTGACCCCGTTGCTGTAGCCATGCACCGATACTCCGTCGACGTAGCCCGATGTCAACGGGTCGGTGGCGGCGACCTGTGCCATGGGCGACGTCGTGAACGCCGAAAGCATGTCGTCGGCCAGTACGATCTTCGTGCTCAGGCTCTGCGATTCCAGCTCCGCTCCCAGCACTGCCACGAAATCCCGCATGGTCTGCGGCGTGTACACACACGAGCGGTATGGTTCGACGAACCGCGGCTCGTTCTGCGGGCATACCGCATACAGATCGACACCGACGTTCTGTTTGAAGTTCTTGATCCAGGTCGCCAGGAACTGCGCGTACGCGCTGTACCGGTCGGGCCGCAGGTTTCCACCGTTGTTCACATCATTGTTGGTCTTGTACGCCGCGGGGGGGCTCCACGGGCACGCGATGAAGCACCGCACGCCCCGGTCCGCCAACCCCTTCATGTCGCTCCAGCTCGGCAACGACGAGCCGTCAGGCATTATCTCCGCACGGTGCGCCGACAGGCCGAGGTCATCCACGAGCGTGGCAGTCTGTCCGCCCGGGTTGTGCCCGCCAAGCCCCTCGATTGTCTGATACACCGTGCTCTCATCGATTGTCACCACTGCCGCCGAGACCCCAAGCACCGCCACCAGCACCACCGCCCCCGTCATTCCCCTCGCCTTGTGCCCCATGTGTTCCCTCCCCTGTCGGTACTGCCCGTTTGTACCAATCTACCTTCACTGCAATGCTCACACCGTGAGTTATTGGAGCATTATTGTTAATGTGTTGATATAGTTATATTTCATTTCTCTGCCCCACGTGCACGGATGCATTTTGGGGCCGTCAACGCGAGGGGGGCACCCATGTCGCTGCGCGTGCTTGTGGAACTCAACAGTTCGTCTTCAGCTCTCGACATCGGCGCCAGGGCTCTGGCACCGCTCGAGCAGCAATTCTCGAAGGTGCGCTTCGAGTATCTCCCCTCGCACGAGCAACTTCCCACGCGGCTCCCCGATGCAGATGTGGTGCTGTGCTGGCGCTTCCCCCGCACATACTACCCTCTTGCTCCCCGCCTCCGTGCGGTGATCACACCCGCGGCAGGACGCGACTGGGTGGAGGACGACCCGAGCGGGCGCGTGGTGACACACCACTGTTCGTTCCATGGGGCTCTGATAACCGAGAGCATGCTGGCCGCCATGCTCCATTTCAACGACCGTCGTACATGCACCGACAGATGCCAGGCTGCGCACGAATGGGGGCGTGACGTGCAGATGCCGCGACGTCTTCTGGCCAGCCAACATGTGCTCTTGGTCGGCTACGGGGCGATCGCCCGCCACTGTGCTCGACTGCTCCACTCGTTGGGGACCCGGGTAACAGGCACCTCGCGCACCCCACCCGCCGGACTGGACCCGGACACCACTGCCCGCATCGCTGCATTCTCTGGCCTGCACGCCCTGCTTGCCGAGGCCGACCATGTCGTCCTGCTTCTTCCGGGCGGCGCGGAGACCCGCCACCTGATTGGCGAAGCGGAACTGGCAGCAATGAAACCGGGGGCGTACCTCTACAACTACGGCAGAGGGACGGTACTCGACGAGCAGGCGCTGGTGAAAGCACTGCACACGGGTACGCCGGCAGGGGCTGCGCTGGATGTGTTCGAGTCGGAACCCCTCGACGCTGCCTCTGCTCTCTGGGACCTGCCCTCAGTGCTCATCACCCCGCACTCGTCGTGTCACTACGAGGAGTATGCGGTGCTGTTTCGCGACGAAGCGGCCGGGGTCCTCCGCCGTCTGCTGGGTACTGCGGCTACCTGAGCACACCAGCCACGGTAATCTCTTCACGGTCGTGGTACAGCTCGCGGCAGTAGAACCTGCTGCATCGTGCGCGCAGAGCCCCCCCGGGGGCCATCAGTTCGAGCACTACCGCCGATGCATCTGCGCGGCCGGTCTTGACATTCACCACGAAGTACCGGCACCATCCCGACTCCACCCATCGGTGCACCAGTTCGAGTACCCGCCGGGGCTCGTCCACGATGTCGCACAGGAGCCAGTCGGCACCCCCTGCCCCCGGACAATACCCGAACGCGTCTTCCCGCACGTGCGTGATGCGCGGGTCTTCAGCTGCACCCTTCTTGAGCGGACCGTTGTCCACCGCAATCACGCGTGCGCCGCGACGTGCTGCACTGTAGCTCCACCCGCCCGGCGCTGCTCCCACGTCCACCACTGTCTCGCCCTCGCGCGGTGCTCGCCCCAGCACCCGGAACGCCTCTTCGACTTTGAGGTACGAGCGTGACGGTGCACGCGGGTCGTCCCGCATCCTGCACTGCCCCCCGAACCAGCACCGCGTACCCACGAACATGTCTCCGTCGGCCAGCTGTACCACCACCAGGCCCTGTGCCACACCGCTCTGCGGCTCTGCATGGTTCGCCAGTCGTGCCACCCGTGCCATCGCCGCGCCGATTCTCTGCGCAAGCGCCTTCTCGAACTTCGGCAGTCTGGCCATCCCCCCTTCGCCGCTCCCCCACGCCAGCAGCGGCCACGCGCCCTCGAAGCGCCGGCCCCGCGCGTCACTGCAGAACGCATCCACCACCTCACCCACCGGCGCCTTCCCGTCTTCGCCGCAGCCGACACGCCGTTCGTTGAACACCACGGCGAACGCGAAGCACAACCCGTCTGCCTGCGGGAACTGGCCGGGCTCGCAGCGGAGTGCCACGACACCGTCAGCGACGGGCTCGGGTGCCAGACCGGCCCGCTCGCATTCCTGCGTGAGCAGGCGGGTACTGTCGGTCTTGCAGAGGGCGATCACACCGTGACCCTACTCAACCCGGGTGAACATGCATGTGCGGCGGCAGAACGCAAGGACCCGCCCGGCGATTTCCTCGCCCCGCAGGTAGGTCATGCTGTGCGTGCCGCCCGGGACCACTTCGTACTCGATCTGCGGGATGTACTGTCTCATGAGTGCTTCCTGCTCCCTGCTGTACAGGTCGTCACGGTCGCCAATCAGCATGAGCACCGGGCACCGCACCTTCACCGCGTCTTCGGCGGCGCGGTAGTCGTCGAGCGACACCGCAACCTGGCGGAAGAAATCGGGGTGCTTCATCTCGAGCACGTCACGCACGTCCCGCCCCGGAAGCGCTTCACGGGCCAGCGATTTCTCGTTGCGTGCGACCATGGTTTCGATGAACCAGTAGATCTTGTAGTCGGGGAGGTCGCGGACCCACGAGGCGATACGGTGGGTGTTGGCGCGCTGGCTGGCCGCAGCGTTGATCATGGTGGTCGAGATAAGCACCAGGCCCTGCGACTGGAACCGGGGATGGTTGGCGGCCAGGTGGAGGGCGATGCCGCCACCGAACGAGACACCTGCCACGCCCGCGATGGGACCGTCGATCTGCCCCGCGAAGTCATCCACTATCGCCCGCCAGTCGTCGTAGGAACCATGGTACAGGGGGCAGCGCTCCGGGAGGTCATACGCCATGAGCTGCCAGTGCTCTGCCAGGCCCTTGACATGCAGGAACGTGCGACCGTCGAGGTTCAGCCCGTGCACCAGCAGCAGCACCGGAGCGTCGGGACGCTCGCACGGATGGTAGTAGTAGCGGTGGACGTAGTCTCCGTTGGTCGCGGGAACGCGTCGGTACTCCCACCCCTCGAGGTCACTCCCGCGCTGCTTGTCATCCATCGAGGGGAGCGCGGCGAGCTTCGCGGTGTACTCCTCCTGGTTGACAAACAGCGAGAGTACCCGGACCACCGCCACCGTCAGCAGCATCATCAGACTCATTCTGCAGCCAACTCCCCCGGCCGCTGCGCGCTACGCAAGGTGCGGCCGCTGCCAGCTCTTGTCGGTGTATCCGTGCAGTTCGATCCGGTTGCCATCGGGGTCGCTCAGCCACGCCTGCCAG
>CAZJJT010000269.1:0-6559 GCA_964546395.1 uncultured Fibrobacterota bacterium | reverse complement strand
CCGAAACGCCGTGTCCTTGAACGGAAGCATGCGCGGGCCCGGGGCCCGCGCACCCTCAGGAAATACCAACAGATTGCGTCCCGACGCAAGCACGTTCCTGCTCCGCGCCAGTGTCGCGGCAAGCTGGCTCACCGATTCACTGTCCACGCTCACGAAGTCGAGGTAGCGCGCGAACGGACCGAAGAACGGGTTTCTCACGTACGACGCCTTCATCACCACGCCCGCCCCGCCAATCATCGACAGGATAAACAGCCCGTCCATGCGCCCCCGGTGGTTCGATACGTAGACCGCCGGCTCCGCGGCGCGCGCCCGCGCCAGCCCCGTGACCTCGGCGATACGATACATGAACAGCACCCTGAACCAGCCGCGGATGAAGAACACCAGGCTCCACCGCATCGCGACCCCGAAGAAGCGCTTGCGGGCGGCACCGTGTACGAGCAGCACCACCACCGGCACCCAGAACAGACTGAACACCAGGTGCATGAGCGCATAGGAGCCGATCGCCACGATGCAGCGGATACGGTAGAACAGGCTAGACATAGCGAAACGGCGAGCTGAACTCGGCCAACCGGGGAAGGGCCTGGTCTTTGGCGGAGAGAACCGGTGAGTCCACGGGCCACGAAATGTCCAGCGCGGGATCGTTCCACACAAGGCCGCTGTCGTGGTCCGGCGCGTAGTAGTTGTCGGCCTTGTAGAGCACCTCGGTGTCCTCGGTAAGCGTGCAGAACCCGTGGGCACAGCCTCGCGGCACGAACAGCATGCACCGATTCTCTTCTGTCAACTCGAAGCCCTCCCATCGCCCGAACGCGGGCGACCCCCGGCGAACATCCACAATCACGTCGTAGATTGCTCCCCGCGTGCAGCGCACCAGTTTGGCCTGCTCGTGCGGCGGCAGCTGGAAATGCAGGCCCCGCAGCACCCCACGCCCCTTCGAGCGCGAGTGGTTGTCCTGCACGAACTCGGTATCGATGCCGTGCTCGGCAAATGCACGCCGCGTGTACGACTCGAAGAAGAACCCGCGACTGTCGCCGAACACACGCGGCACTGCCACGAACACGCCCGGCACCGTGGTCGCCGTGAACTCCATGGCCTACGCCCTCGCGCCCGACACGAGCCGTAGAAGGTACTGACCGTACTCGTTCTTGCGCAGCGGCTCCGCCAGCTTTGATACCTGCGCCGCGTCTATCCACCCCTGGCGAAACGCAATCTCCTCCGGGCAGGATATCTTCAGCCCCTGCCGCGACTGGATCATCTCGACAAACTGCGCTGCCTGCAGCATGCTTTCGTGGGTGCCGGTGTCAAGCCAGGCCACTCCCCGCCCCAGCGGGACCACTTCCAGCTCCCCTTTGTCAAGGTATACGCGGTTGAGGTCGGTAATTTCCAGCTCTCCCCGCGTCGAGGGCTTCAGCCGGGCCGCATGGTCGCACACGTCGCCGTCGTAGAAATAGAGGCCGGTCACCGCGAGATCCGATTTCGGGTGCGCCGGTTTTTCCTCAATCGACACCGCCCGCTTGCTCGCGTCCATCTCCACCACGCCGTACCGCTCCGGGTCGTGCACCTGGTAGCCGAACACCGTCGCCCCCGAAGTCTTCGCTGCCGCCCGGCGAAGGTCGGTGACAAACCCGTGGCCCCAGAATATGTTGTCGCCGAGAACCAGCGAGGCCGGCCCACCCGCAAGGAACTCCCTGCCGATCACGAACGCCTGCGCAAGCCCTTCGGGCCGCGGCTGCACCGCGTAGTCGATCGAAAGCCCCCACTGGCTGCCGTCACGAAGCAGCAGCTCGAAGCGCTCGCGGTCGTCCGGTGTGGTTATCACCAGCACCTCGCGTATCCCCGCCAGCATCAGTACCGACAGCGGGTAGTAGACCATCGGCTTGTCGTACACCGGCATCAACTGCTTGCTCGTCGCGATTGTCACCGGGTACAGCCGCGTCCCCGAACCGCCCGCAAGTATGATCCCCTTCATGCCTCTCTCGATTCGCTCGCGCGCTGCGCTATATTCATAAGGATGCGAACAGCCTCTGCACGCGGTGAAAATAGTAGGCGGGGCTACCGGTGAACTTCACCGACGCCCTCGAGCAGTTTCTCGCCTACCTCGCAGGCGAGCGGCAGTACTCGCCGCACACGGTGGAAGCCTACCGGCGTGACCTGCAGCAACTCGCTGTCTTCGCCTCGGCCCAGAACGCAGGGGACACGCTCGCCAGCGTGCTGAGCAAGGCGGTAATGAAGGGGCATGTGTACGAATTGAGCCGTGGCGGTTCCCGCCCGCGCACGCTCGCGCGCAAGATTGCAGCCATGAAATCACTTGCGCGGTTCTGCGTGCGGCACGGGCTGATGAGCACGAACCCCGCGAAGCTGCTGGTCACCCCGCGTCTCGACAAGCCCCTGCCGGCGTTTCTCACGGAATCACAGACAGAGGCACTCGAGGGGGTGTCGACCGGTACGCGCGCGCGCGACAAGCTGCGCAACCGGGCAATCGTGGAGCTGTTCTATGGCTCGGGAATGCGCCTCTCGGAACTGCAGGCACTCGACGCCGGCAGTATCGACCGTCGCCGCCTCACCGTTCGCGTGCTGGGCAAGGGCAGCAAGGAACGCGTGGTGCCGCTCACCACCACGGCGCTCGACGCCATCGGGCTCTACCAGCGGGCACGCCGCGGGACCCTCGCCGACAACGGCGCGCTGTTCACCAATGACCGCGGCGGACGCCTTTCGGTGCGCCAGATACGCCGCGTCGTCGACGCATCCCTGGGCCAGGTAACCCGCCAGAAAAAACGCAGCCCGCATGTGTTGCGGCATACCTTCGCCACCCACATGCTCGACAGCGGTGCGGATGTGCGGGCAATCAAGGAACTGCTCGGCCACGCGTCACTGGGGACCACGCAGGTGTACACCCACGTGTCCAAAGAACACCTGCTGGCGGCATACCGCAAGGCGCACCCGAGGGCCGAACACCAGGAAGGCGAACCCGCGGCCTGAGCGGCGGCCTTCCGCGCTGCCTGTTACCCGGTTGCCGTCTACTCCCCGCCACACACCCGGTAGGCATTCTCCAGCGCTTCGATTGGATCGCCCTTCGGCGTGAACTCGTGCCCCACGTAGTACTCGTAGCCGACAGCGTCAATCGCGGCACAGATGCCGCGGTAGCTCAGTTCCTGCGTATCGTCCATGTCCTGGCGGCCGGGGTTGCCTGCGGTGTGGAAGTGGCCGATACGGCCGTGGTACTGCCGGATGCGGTGGATAAGATCGCCTTCCATGATCTGCATGTGATAGATATCGTACAGCAGCCGCGCCCGCGGGCTGCCGACCATCTCGCACAGCGCCACACCCCACTCGGTGTGGTCGCACTGGTAGCCCGGATGGTTGTGCCGCGAGGAGAGCAGCTCCATGTTCAGGTTCACCTGCTTTTCTTCGGCGTAGCCCACGATGCGCCTGAGTCCCCGGGCGCACTCGACCATGCCCTCGTAATCGCTCTGATCTCTGCGGCGGTTCCCCGAGAACGTAATCAGGCCCGGTATCCCGCAACGCGCCGCGATGTCGATCGACTCACGAAGCTCGGACTCGATCCGCTCATGGTTCGCCGGGTCGTTGAGCCCCTCCTCGATCGAACGGTGACCGCAGATACTGGCAACCGTGAGCCCTGCCGAGAGCGCGTCCTCGATTACCCCCTCCCAGTCGTCAAGGTCCCCGCGGAACCAGAACTCGGTCGCCGCGTACCCAATCCTCTTCGCCGCGGCAAACAGATCCCTGCGCGGGACCGCCCCCGTGCTGTCGAAGCAGGGAATGCAGAACGATTGTCTGACTGCCATGCTGTCTCCTGTCCGGTCAGTAGCTCACACCCAGTTTCACCATGCGGTCGGGCTCAGTCGCTATCTTCGGGTACTCCTCCGCAAGCGAAGCAAACGGCACCACCGGCTGCACCACCTTCTCACCCACCAGCCGCCCTTCGTTAATCAGCTTCAGGCACTCACGGTAGATGCGCTTTTCATCCCAGCGCGGATGATCGCGTGAGGGGTCGCTGCAGGCGCGGCTGAACAGCACGTTCGGGCGGTTCATGTGGGCCTCGGCCCCCAGGTCCAGACCCGCGGGATAGGCCGCCGGAAACGCACCGCACACCACCGTACCGCCGAACGCCACACCGCGTATCGCATGCTGAAGGGCCTGCATGGCACCGCTGAACTCGACCGCAACGTCCACTCCCGCCCCGCCGGTCGCTTCCTTGATCTCCCTGCCGACATCGCACGAACCCGAGTCGAGTGTGAGATCGGCGCCGGTGCCGGCAGCCACCTTGCGGCGCATCGCAACCGGATCCACCGCAATCACCATGGAGGCACCCGAGAGACGGGCGAGCTGCACCACCATCAGGCCGATCGCCCCCAGGCCGAACACCGCCACCCGATCGCCCACCCGCACGTTGCCGTCACGCACCCCGCCCATGGCAAACACCGCCGGATCGATGCACACAGCCGACTGCCACGACACGCCTCGCTCCAGTTTCATGCACCCCTCCGCCGCACACACGTGCGACTCCCGGAACGACCCGTACCCGAACACCGTATCTCCCACCGCCAACCCCTTCACCTCACTGCCGCACTCGACCACCGGTCCGACAAACATGTTGCCCACGCCGAATGTGCCGCTGCTCCCTTCACCGCCATCACGGTTGAACAACTGCAGTTCGCTGTTCCACGAACCGCGTGGGTTGGCGTACCCCCTGAAGAACGCCATCTCGGTTCCATGCTTGGCCACGGCATGCGTACAGCTCACCCGCACCTCGCCGGGGCCGACACTACGTTCCTCGTACTCACGCCACTCAACCTTCATCGTGCCCGTACCCATCAGCTGCTTCGGCATCCACTCCTCCCCAATTATGTATTTTCTTCCATGCTTGACAAACTACCACGCTGTCCCGATAGCGTCAAATGTAAGCTACGTATGGGACTGATGCTATGGAAGCACCAACGGACTATATGGAATATCTTCCGCCATGACCGAAGACTCCGTGTTCTATGTCCGCGCGCCGTCCTCCCCGCTGCGCCTCTCCGCCTCGCTGAGCATCTACTCGCTGGGCATCCGCGAGACCATGCCTCCCGGCCGCATCTGGCGGCTCAATCAGTCCTACCCGTACCTGTTCATGTATTTCCACGATGACGCCGTTGCCGGTGACGGCGTCACGATGGCGGATGCGGCCGGCGCCACGATTATCTGGGAGCCCGCGGCCGATCACTCGTACGGACACGCCGAGAACCCCTGGTGCCATTCGTGGTTCGTGGCTGACGGCGCCTGTGTGCGGGAAGCGATCGCTGCCAACCGTGTCCCGCTCAACCGGCTGATGCGCTTGGGCGGTGAAGCCCTGTTCCTGCGCTACCTTCGCGCCCTCTACGACGAGTTGCACGGCCACGGTTCGCCCGACGCGTTCGTCGCGGAGAGCTTGATGCAGCTCTGGATGCGGGAGACGTCACGCGCGTTGCGCGACTCCGACCGACCGCCGGTTCCCCAGTCGCTGAGCCAGGCTCGTCAGCATATCGAAACACATCTCGACCGCCCCCTGCGACTGGCCGACCTCTCGCGGGACGCCAACCTGTCGGTGTCGCAGTTCAGCGCGCTGTTTACCCGCCACTTCGGCATGCCGCCGTTGCGCTACGCGGCAGAGACGCGGCTCCGGCGTGCCGCAATGCTGCTGTCGGATCGCGACCTGTCGGTAGGGCAGGTTGCCTCCATGGTGGGCTACGACGATCAGTTGTACTTCTCGAAGGCGTTCAGGAAACGGTGGGGACGGTGCCCGACAGACTACCGGGCCTGCGCGCTGAACTCCAGGTAGTCCCGCAGGTTCTCCTTGAGCAACTCCGGCGTGTTGAGACCGTAGGGACAGCGGCTCTTGCACGCGCCGCACTGAAGACAGTCGTTGACCTTCAACACGTTGCGCCGCCACTCCTCGGTAAGGAACCGCTCGGGCGGCATCCGTCGCAGACACAGCTTCATGCGCGCAACCATGGGAATGGGGATGCCGGCGGGGCAGGGAAGGCAGTAGCCGCAGGCGCGGCAGAACGACCCCGCAAGCTCCTCCCGGTCACGTGCTATCTGGCCCCGAATGGTGTCATCGAGCACCGGAGGCGAGTGTTCGAACCCGAGGATCTCCTCAAGCTCCTCCATTCGCTGGATCCCCCAGACCGGCACCACGTTCTCGTACTGACGCAGGAACGCGAACGCAACTGCCGCATTGGTGATCAGCCCCCCCGACAACGCCTTCATCGCCACCAGCCCCACGTTGTGCGTGCGGCACAGATCCACGAGTGCGAGATCCTCCGGTGAGGACAGGTGGTTGAGGGGGAACTGCAGCACATCGTACAGCCCGCTCTCCACCGCTTTCACCGCGCGTTCGCGGCTGTGGTTCGTGTAGCCGATGTGGCGTATCACCCCGCGCCGCTTCAGCTCGAGCAGCGCACCATACACCTCACTGTCTTCCCCAGGCACCGTGGATGGGTTGTGCAGCTGGTAGACATCGATGACCTCTGTTCTCAACTCCCCCAGACTGCGCTGAGCATCCTTCAGCACCCCTTCCGCT
>CAZJJT010000268.1:0-6581 GCA_964546395.1 uncultured Fibrobacterota bacterium | reverse complement strand
CCGCGTGATGGCGTTGTCGGAGGAGCAGGTAGAGCAGTTGTTGGCGCGCGTGCTCGACGAGTTCTCTGCCCGCCATCTGCAGATCCGGGCGATCCTCACCAAACACTTCCTTGGCGTAAGGCGCTGGATGATGACGGACCAGCGAATCTCTGAAGCGCGCAAGCTGGTTATCGGCTCGTACTTCACGCTGGAGTACTCTCTGGAGTCGGCCGCCCTGTTCAACCCCTCTATTGTCGCTCACCCCGACCAGAGTGATCTGGAGCCAGGCAGCGTGCGTTTTGTTTTGAGCCTTCGCGCCACCGGCGAGGGTCACATCTCGTCAATCGTGTTCCGCCAGGGCGTGATCAACGAGCACGGCGCGGTGTCGCTGGTTGAGCCCACGCGGTTTGTCACCGAACCCGACCGAGTGCCGTATGACTACGACAAGGACATGTTCACGCGGAAGCTGCGGGAAGTCGATCTTGACAGCAAACATACGCAGCGCGTGCTCGGGGCCTTGCCCGATTTGTTTTCCCGTGCTCAGCTCGAGACGCAGTTGACCGCCTTGCGGCGCGAATTCCCGCACTCCTCCGATGTCGCCTCGACCGTCCAGGGCATCCGCCACCTCTCGATGTCCAACTACGGTGTGCGGTTCGCAGCCGGCAAGAGACTGTCGGAGCGTGCCATCTTCCCCTCCACCCCCAGTCAGAGCAACGGTATCGAGGATGCGCGGTTCGTGTTGTTCGAGGACGCGGACGGCAGCAGACGCTACTATGCGACGTACACAGCGTTCGACGGCAAGATCGTGCTGCCGCAGCTGCTCGAGACCCGGGACTTCGTCAACTTCAAATTCATCACGCTCAACGGCCCGGCGGTGCGCAACAAGGGCATGGCGCTGTTCCCGCGACGGGTGAACGGGTGCTACGCGATGTTGTCGCGGCAGGATGGTGAGAACGTATTCCTGATGTATTCCGACAACATTCACTTCTGGTACTCGCCGGAGCCGATTCTGAGGCCGACGTTCAGCTGGGAGTTCTACCAGTTGGGCAACTGCGGCTCGCCCGTGGAGCTCGACGAAGGGTGGCTGGTGTTGAGCCACGGCGTGGGGGCGATGCGCAAGTACTGCATCGGCGCATTCCTTCTCGCCAAGGAGGATCCCACGAAGGTGATCGGACGGCTCTCCTCGCCGCTTATCGAACCCACCGGCAACGAACGTGAAGGCTACGTGCCCAACGTCGTCTATACCTGCGGGGCCATGGTGCATGGATCACGGCTGATCGTGCCGTATGCGATGTCCGACTATGCAACGCGCTTTGCGACTGTGGACGTGGCCGAGCTCCTCGGTGCGATGGAATGAGCCGGGGAGCGGTGGCCGCCTACTGTCTCAGGCTGACCCCGTGCGTCTCGCTCAGCAGCTTCAGTACCGCGCTTACCACCCCGTCCGCATCCCTGTCGGTCAGCGTCCGGTCGGGGGCGCGGAGGCGAAGCGAGTAGGCGATGCCTTTTCTGCCGGGAGGGAGCTTGTCTCCCCGGTAGACATCGAACACCGACACCCACTCCACCAACTCCGACACCGACCGCATCGCTGCGGAGACAGTCTCGGAAGGAAGGTCCTCGGGCATCACCAACGCCAGGTCGCGCTCCATCGAGGGGAAGCGCTGCACCGGCGAGTAGATTGCACATGCAGTGGGGGACCACAGCGCATCCTGCACGTCCAACTCCGCGTAGTACACACTACCACGCGCACCGAACGCGTCCAGCACCTTCCCCGACATTCTGCCCATCATCCCGCGCACCAGCTGCCCGCAGGCCACGTCGGCCATCTCGGTGTCGAACCAGTCGACACGCGATGAGCACGGCGCAGCGCGAAGCTCCCCGAGCCCGGCAAGGCTTGCGAGCCGGGCCAGAACCCCCTTCAGTGCAAAGAACTGCCCCGGCACCGGTGGTGTGCCCCACGACCCCGGCACCAGATCGCCCTCGAGCAGCACGGCAAGCCTCACGCGCTCCTCGGGAAGCTTCTCGCCAGGCTTGGGCAGATACACCGTACCCAGTTCGAAGAGATGGTTGGCGACATTCCTGCGGTTCTGGTTGTGCACCAGCACCTGCAACATGCTTCCCAGCAGACATGTCCGCATCTGGGCCAGTTCCGGGCTCAGCGGGTTCAACAGCCTCACCGCTTCCGTCTCTGGTGTCAGCAGCGCCCGCCACTTCTCCGGCACCAGGGTCGGCGTGATCGCCTCACTCAGCCCCGAGAACGCCAGCACGTCACGGATCCGGTCACTGCGGCGGTCGTAGTGCTGCGCGGGCTGATTGAGCGCCACCGAAGAGTGCTCGCGCGGCGGGATGTTGTCATACCCGTACAGCCGCCCGATCTCCTCGATGAGATCGACCTCCATCCCGATATCGTGCCGGTAGGGAGGTACCGAGAAGCTCAGCGTGGCGCCGTCCCGGGCCGTGCACCTGATCCCCAGACCGTCCAGGTACTTCTCCGCACGGGCCGCGTCCACATCAACACCCAGCAGCCTCCGGATACGCTGCGGGCGGAGCGTGACTGTCTTCGGCTTCGCCGGCGACGGGCACACGTCGATGACGCCCGGCGCTACCGCGCCGCCCGCTACCGTGCGGATGAGTTCGGCGCACGTTTCAAGCGCTTCCGCAAGCCCCTCGGCCGGGTCCACGCCGCGTTCGAAACGGTACGAGGAGTCGGTCTGGAGCCCGAGCCGCTTGGAGGTGATCCGCACACCCACGGGGTTGAAGTATGCGCACTCGAGGAACACGTCGGTAGTGCTGTCTTCGATGCCCGAGTTCAGTCCGCCCATCACACCGGCAAGTGCGACCGCCCGTTCGGCGTCGCAAATCAGCAGATCCTGGGACAGCAACTTGCGCTCCGCTCCGTCAAGTGTGACAAACGCCTGCCCGTCCTGCGCCCGTTTCACCACAATCGCCCTGCCGCCAATCCGGCGGTAATCGAACGCATGCATGGGCTGGCCGAACAGCAGCATGACGTAGTTGGTGATATCCACCACGTTGCTGATTGGCCGCAGCCCGCAGGCGCTCAGGCGACTCTTGAGCCAGACCGGTGAAGGGCCCACCGTGACGCCGCGCACCAATCGCCCCATGTACCGCGGGCAACGTTCGCTGTCCTCGACACGGACCGTGACTGCCCCAACGATGCTGTCGCCGCTCTCGGCACACCGCTGCCCCAACGGTTTCACCGGGCTGCCGGTTACCGCCGCCACCTCGCGCGCAACCCCCTTCATGCTGAGGCAGTCGCCGCGGTTGGGAGTAATCTCGACCTCAATGACCGTGTCATCGGGGAACAGTGTGTTGAGTGGTGTCCCCGGCTTCGGCATGCCCTCGAGAGCCATCAGTCCTGCGTGGTCGTCGGAAATACCCAACTCCCGCTCCGAGCAGAGCATGCCGCTCGACTCGACTCCGCGCAGTGTGGCCTTCTTGATAGTGAACTCGGGCGAGAACACGGTGCCCACCGTGGCGCACGGCACGTACATGCCGGCAGCCACATTGGGGGCACCGCACACGATCTGCAGCGGTTCAGCTCCACCGGCATCAACGGAGCACACATGCAGTTTGTCGGCGTTCGGGTGTTTGTCGACACTCTTCACCAGCCCGACCACCACGCCCTTGGGGATTGCGCGCGGAGTGACCGAGGCGACCTCGAGTCCCGCCCCCACGAGCAGCTTCGCGAGTGATTCTGGGTCATGGTCGAGGTCGACCAGTTCTCTGAGCCAATTGTACGAGACCTTCATCGTGGTAGCCACCGTGCCGCTATCAGGCGAACTGGTTCAGGAAACGGATATCGTTTTCGAAGAACAGGCGGATGTCGTCGACGCGGTGCAGCAGCATCGCGGGTCGCTCGAGGCCGAAGCCGAACGCAAACCCGGTATAGCGCTCCGGGTCGATCCCGCCGGACCTCAGCACATTGGGGTGCACCATGCCGGCGCCCAGGATCTCGAGCCAGCCGGTGCGCTTGCAGACCGCACACCCCGTGCCCTTGCACAGGAAGCAGCGCACATCGACCTCAACGCTTGGCTCGGTAAACGGGAAGAAGCTCGGGCGTATTTTGATCTCGGTCTTCTCGTCGTAGAACCGCCGTGCGAAGGCAAGCAGCGTTGCCTTGAGATCCGCGAATGTCACGTCTTCGTCGATGTACAGACCCTCTATCTGGTGGAACATGGCGTGGCTGCGGGCGCTGACCTCTTCGTTGCGGTAGCAGCGTCCCGGCATGATACACCGGATGGGGGGCTTGCGGCTCTGCATGACCCTGATCTGCACCGGGCTCGTGTGCGTCCGCAGCAGCACGTCCTCACCGATGTGAAACGTGTCCTGCATCTCACGCGCCGGGTGGTGTGGCGGGAAATTCAGCGCTTCGAAATTGTAGTACTCGGTTTCGACATCCGGCCCATAGGCGATATCGAAGCCCATGGAGGTGAAGATGTCGCGGAAGCGACGCAGCACCAGTGTGAGTGGGTGCAGGCCGCCGCGGGGCAGCGGCACGCCCGGAAGCGAGTAGTCGAAGAAACCCTGTGGGGTGGCGGAGCCCTGCTTCCAGGGCGCCTGCTCGAACTGCGCCTCGAGTTCACTTGCCAGCTCGTTGGCGCGACTGCCCACGGCGCGGCGCTGCTCCGCCGCAACGTCCTTCAGCCCCTTCAGGGCCGAGCGCACCAGCCCCTTCTTGCCAAGGTACTTGATACGGAATGCCTCTGCCGCCGCGTCATCGGCAATCGCGTCGAGCTCGGCGCGCGCCTGCCCGCCGAGCTCATCCAGGTACTCCAGCGACAAGGGAATGTTTGCCACGGGTTACCCGAGTTCTTTCACCTTCTCCACCAGCGCCTTGAACGTCTCGGGTTCGTGCAGCGCCAGGTGGGCAAGGGCCTTGCGGTTCAGGTCGCTGTTCATCTTCTTCAGACCGGCAATCAGCCGGCCGTAGGTAGTGCCGTTCATCCGTGCCGCGGCGTTGATACGCATGATCCACAGCGAGCGGAAGTTGCGCTTCCTGACACGGCGGTCGCGGAACGAGTAAACCCCTGCGTGAAAATACGCGTCCTTGGCAATCGCGCGGCAGCTCTTGCGCTTGCCGAAATAGCCCTTGTTGGCCTTGCGCAGCTTCCGCATGCGCTGACGGCCGGCTGATTTGCTGGTTGCTCTCGGCATATGTATGCTCCTTTACCTGTCGTGAATGATCGCGGGCCTTGTACCGCCCGACCGTCCCTACTGCCCGAGCATCATCCGCATCTTGTGGTCCTGCGTGCCGTCAACCAGCCCGCCCTGCCTCAGGTTGCGCTTGCGCTTGCGGCTCTTCTTCGTGAGAATGTGACTCGTGTACGCCTTGCGGTGCTTAACCTTGCCCTTGGCGGTCAACCGAAAGCGCTTCTTGACACTGCTGCGGCTCTTGACTTTTGGCATATGCTGAACCCTTTCTACTATGCAGCTGAATACCCGACGGGGCTACGTGGCGTTCTTCGGCAGATCCGCCGGGTGTGCCGCCTCGTCTTCCTTCGGTTCGAGCTTCTTGTGCTGCTCGTGAGTGCGTTGGAACACACGAATTTTGTCCTTGTCGGGAACGAATACCGAGATCAGGTTGCGGCCCTCGCGGCGCCCACCGAATTCCACCGAGGCGATATCTGCCAGGTCGGCGGCCAGGCGCTCCAGCACCTTCACCCCGAATTCGATATGCGTGATCTCGCGGCCGCGGAACACCATGGTCGCTTTCACCCGGTCGTTGCGGAGCAGGAACTCGCGTGCATGCTCCATCTTGTACTGGTAGTCGTGGTCACCCGTCTTGGGGCGGAACTTCACCTCCTTGAGATGTACCACGTGCTGCTTCTTGCGCGCCTCCTTGTCCTTCTTCGACTTCTCATACTTGAACTTGCCGTAGTCCATGATACGACATACGGGCGGATCGGCGTTCGGCGCGACCTCCACGAGGTCAAGCCCCGCATCCTCCGCCAGCTGCTGGGCCTCGCGCGTGGGCCGGATGCCCAGCGCCTGTCCGTCGGCTGAGACTAACCGCACCTGCGGTACGCGGATCTGGTAGTTGACCCGGGTCAGATCCTTCTCTTGACGAGGACGGAAACGGTTGATAACTGCCTCCTTCGGTTCAGGTACGAAGCCGGTTCTCTTCGGCGATGCGCCGCACGGCCTCTTCCAGGCCCATGCTCCCCAGGTCGCCCTGGCCATGCCTGCGAAGAGACACCGCGGAACCAGCCTGCTCTTTTTCCCCAACTACCGCCATGTATGGAACCTTCTCCACCTCGGCTTCACGAATCTTGAAGCCCACCTTCTCCGAACGCCCGTCCAGCTCCGCCCGGAGTCCCGCCTTGACAAACCGCTCGCACACCTGCTGCGCGTATGCCGACACCTTGTCCGAAATCGGCAGTACGCGCACCTGCTCCGGTGCCAGCCACAGCGGCAGCGCCCCGGCGTATTGCTCGATCAGGATGCCCATTTCGTGGCCGTCCGGCTCGGGGCCAGATTGCTCGATCCTGAGGCCTTCGTTATCGGCGCGGCGATGCTGAAATCGCACAACTACGCCGTGGTCACCCTGTCGATCAAGAACATGGTCCCCGGGGCCCCCCTGCACC
>CAZJJT010000267.1:0-6592 GCA_964546395.1 uncultured Fibrobacterota bacterium | reverse complement strand
CCCAACCTCGACCTACTGATTGACTTCACCCATGGCATCGTCGAGCCGCTTCTGTGCCTTCTTCATATCGGCCTCGACCTTGTCGCGCACAGCCTGAGGAACCTGCTGCATCGTGGTAACCGAGTCTCCCAGTGTCTCCTGGACATCGGCGGGCACGCGGTTCATGCGCTGCAGGTAGAGCGTCACCACAATAATCGCGGCGACCACTATCACGATGAACATCAGGTTCCGCACGGCTCACTCCTTCGGGGGAGGTGAGGAGTTGCCGGGCTCGCGCTCCATCAGTTTGCGTCCGACGACAAACCCGACCACGGCGCCGATTGTCGCACCTATCGAGTGCGTGAACACGAAGCGGAACATGCGGACCATGACGCCCACGACCGTGGCGATGATCCGCCAGCCGGTACCCAGAATGAACGCGAGAATCCTGAACGGCAGCAGTATGATGGTGATCAGAGCTTTCATACGATATTCTCCTATTTTGAGGTCAGCCTGTTGACACCGTCCCAGTCGGCCGGGGGGGGATCCTTCAGATAGCCCTCGCAACGCAGCAGAAGGCCGCGACTCGGGCTCATCCCCATCGGGGCCACGTCCCTGAACGGCTCACGGGGTTCGCACTCGCGCAGGATCGCGATGGCACTCTCCCATTCCCTGCGATAGAACAACTCCAGCGCGGCATTGTACTCCGCAACCAGCTTCCCCGTGGTGTCGTCCAGCCCACCCTTCTCGCACAGCAGTTCGTAAACTACAACGGGTTCGCTTTTGCCAACAACCTGCAGTTTGTCAACCTGCCGCACTTCCACCAACTCTTTCACCTCCACATACGTGGCGTCGCTGATCATGGTGTACACCCCGTACTGCTTGGCGCCGCTCTCGAGGCGCGCGGCCAGGTTCACCGCATCCCCCATCATGGTGTAGTTCATGCGCATGGTGGAGCCCATGTTGCCGGTGACGATCGGTCCCGTGTTGACACCAATACGCATGCGCATGTTGTGGACAATCTCGGGCCACTTGTCGCCCTCGGATGCCCACTTGTCACGCAGATCGCCGAGTTTCCGCTGCATCGCAAGCGCGGTGAGCACGGCCTGCCTGGCGTGGTCGGCCATGGGCATCGGCGCACCGAAAAACGCGAGGATCGCGTCTCCCTCGTACTTGTCGAGCGTGCCGCCATTGGCGATGAGGATGTTGGTGAGTTCGGTGAGGTACTCGTTGAGCAGTTCGACCAGGCGCGTAGGTGAGCCAAGCTTCTCCGAGAACGTCGAGAAGCTCTGGATATCGGTGAAATACGCGCTGCAGACCCGCTCTTCGCCCCCGAGCTTCGGGAACTGCTTCTGGCGGTACATGGTATCGATAATTTCGGGCGAAAGGTATGTCTTGAACGTGCTCTGCAGGAACTTTCGGTCCTTCTCTTCGGTCATGTACCGGTACGACATCACGGCGGCATATGACAGCATGACAGTGAGGATCGGCCGCGCCATCTCGATCCACAGGCGGGATTCGCTGAACACGCTGATCGCGACGAAGCCGTACACGATGCAGCCGACCACTGCGGCCAGGGCGCCGAGGAGGGGGCCGAACGCGAACGCCACGGTGCCAATCAGCATGCCCGCCAGCAGGGCGAGCACCTGGTCCGACCAGGAGGGCAGACGCGTGACGAACGTGTTGCTGAGGAACGAGCGTATGAGCGACGCATGTACTTCCACGGCGGGGTACTGCCTGTTGAGCGGGGCGTGGATCAGATCGAACATGCCCGGCGCCGAGGAGCCAACAATGAAGATCTTGCCCGAAAGGCCTCCCTGCACACGGTTCTCGTATATGTCGCTGTAGCTGTACTTTCTGAATGTCTCGGACCCGGGGCCGAAGTACGTGATGATGTGGGTATTGTCCGGTGTGAGCGGGATGCGTACCGCGGGGCCGCACTCGAGGCGCTGACCGTGTTTCAGTGCTGCGATCTGTTCCCAGCGAATGTGCAGGAGATCACGAAGTACAGGGCCGCGCAGCACCGGCAGGGTGGAGCGGAGTTCGCCGCCCTGGTGGCGCACAGAGAACGGGTAGTACATGAGCTGCCTGCCGCGCACCGAGTCGAGTGTTGCGCGTTCGGTGGCAAGCGCGGCGAGGGTGTGTAGATGGGCATCGGCAAAGTAGCACTCGAGTGTCCCGTCGGCACTGCTCAGCGTGTACATCCCTTCGCTTTCCTTGGTCAACGTGGCCACCTCGCCGACTTCCACCTCATCCCCGTCCGCTGTTCTGAGTACCGCACCGAAGTCCAGCTTCAGCAGTTCGCTCAGCACCGTTTCGGGTATGGTGTCGGCGGCGAGTTCGAGCAGCGCGTGTCCGTCCGCGTCCCGGTCGAGCGTTGCGCGCACCATCACGTCGAGAATCTGTTGTCCTTTGCATGCCAGGATCTCGTCACGGTGCTGCAGGATTGCGGCGACCTGTTCGACGCGCATGTTGGGATAGGAACACCTCAGCCGGTTCATGTCGTCGCGCCACATCTTGAACGGTTTGCCGATGTCAAGGTAGTGCCCGGGCTTGAGCACGATGTCCTCGTTGGGGGTCCCGAACAGGTCGGCGCAGATCCGCACACTCATGGGCAAATACACCGCCTCGGTGCTGTCGAAACGGTACAGCAGCGGGATCTCCCTTACCACACCATCCTCGCTGGGTTCGACATTCACGTGTCCGAGATGGCGGCTCGCGCGGGCGAGTTGGGGGAAACAACCGCCGAGAATCGGCTTGCGGCGAATTACCTTCGGGCCGAGCGAGACAGGAAGACGCAGTGCCGAGGACGGGTTCATCAGTTCATGGAATTCGGGGGTCATGCGATAGGCGACCTGTGAGAGCGCGTGCTCGGCATAGTCCTCAGTGGTGTCCATGCGGATCGCGTGGTAGACCACTCCTGCGGCCCTGGTGGCATCAATGAACCGCGTATCGTAATCCACGGAAGACAAGATCTGGCGCCGAAGCCCCTCGGAGAGCGTACCATCAGTGTTGGCCCGCTCGAGCACGGCGTCGAACCGCTTGATATAGCCACGGTCAGCCGGGTTGTCGAACATGATATCGAAGCCCACCGCGGCCGGGCTGCTGCGAGAGAGATTGCGCAGCACGCGAGCGTGATAGCCGCGGTCCCAGTTCCAGTACGCGCCAAGCTGTTCGAAGCTGCGGCCGTCGATATCGATGATGCAGACGTCAGATTCCTCGTTGCGCAGGGCCTCTTTCTGCTCCTCGGTGGGCGAACCGAACGCAAGCTGGCAGCGGAAGTAGTAGGTCAGGTACTCGATTCGCTCGAGCAGGCCCGGCAACGCCCTGAAGATGACTGTCAGAAGCACGGCCGCGACCGCACCGACGGCGAGTCCACGAAGGAGTTTCTTGAGCATTTCCACGACACAACTCCGGGTGGGGGAGGAATGCGTTGTTCCACAGCCAAGTATAGAGTCGCGGTGGGGAGACGCGCAACAGAGGTGCACCAGCAAACCGATCCTCGCTTGACCGGGCCATGCGCCCGAGGTATGCTATGGGCACACGAGAAGGAGCGTTGCCCATGGCACCACTGCCCACACCTGGCACCTCGCGGGAGCGAGTCCGTGCTACGCTCAACCACCAGGCCGCGGCGCCTGTCGCCATCGACTTCGGCAGCACCGGGGTCACGGGCATGCATGTCACCTGTGTCGAAGCGCTTCGGGAGTACTACGGGCTCGAGAGACGCCCCGTGAAGGTGTGCGAGCCCTACCAGATGCTCGGCGAGATCGAGGATGACTTGAAGGAGGTGATGGGCGTGGACACGGTGGCGCTTGCTGCGCCCGGCACGATCTTCGGTTTCCGCAACGAGCACTGGAAAGAGTTCAGGGCGCCGTGGGGCCAGGACCTGCTGGTGTCGCAGCATTTCAACACCACGCAGGGGAGCAGCGGCGAGCTTCTCATCTACCCTGAAGGCGACACCAGCGCAACACCAAGCGGCCGTATGCCCCAGGGCGGGTTCTTCTTCGACACGATTGTGCGCCAGGAGCCGGTTGACGACGCCACGCTAAGCCCAGAGGACAACCTGGAGGAATTTGCGCTGTTCACGGACGCCGACCTGCGCTACTTCGGGGAGCAGGCGCGAATGCTGGCGGGAACGGGCCGGGCCGTGGTGGGCAACATCGGTGGGACCGCGTTCGGCGACATCGCACTCGTGCCGGCACCGTTCCTCAAGCACCCGAAGGGCATCCGGGACATCGCCGAGTGGTACATGTCCACGGTCATGCGTCAGAACTACATCCACCAGGTGTTCTCCCGCCAGTGCGACATCGCGGTGCAGAACCTGGTACTGGTACGTGACATACTCGGCCCCGTGCTGGACGTGCTCTTCGTGTGCGGCACCGACTTCGGGACGCAGACATCGACGTTCTGCTCAACCGAGACCTACGAAGAGTTGTACGCACCCTACTACCGGCGGATCAACGAGTGGGTGCACCGCAATACGTCCTGGAAGACGTTCAAGCACTCCTGCGGCGCGGTGGAGAGCTTCATCCCGCACTTCATCGACTCCGGCTTCGACATCATCAACCCGGTGCAGTGTTCAGCCGCGGGCATGGACCCCGCGCTGCTCAAGCAACGCTACGGTGAGCAGATCACGTTCTGGGGAGGCGGCGTGGACACGCAGCACACGCTCCCGTTCGGCACTCCCGCACAGGTGCGCGCACAGGTGCGCGAGCGGTGCGAGATCTTCGCTCCCGGCGGCGGCTTCGTGTTCAACGCGATCCACAACGTGCAGGCGCGCACCCCGGTGGAGAACATCGTGGCGATGGTGGAGGCGGTCGGCACCGCATGAGCGTGGCCGGCAGGGCCTACGAGTAGCTCTCCTCCCGCTGCATCTGGGTGATGCCGCGGTAGTAGCTCTCCGACTTCAGCAATTCGTCGTGCGTGCCTGCTTCGACGATGCGACCTTCGTTGAGCACCACGATCTGGTCGGCGTTGCGGATAGTGGAGAGGCGATGGGCGATGGTGATTGTCGTACGGCCGCTCATCAGACGCTTGAGCGCCTGTTGAATCAGATATTCGGTATGTGCGTCCACCGATGATGTCGCTTCGTCGAGGATAAGCACCGGTGCGTCCTTGAGCAGCGCGCGTGCGATAGAGATGCGCTGCTTTTGACCGCCCGACAGCTTCACGCCACGCTCACCTATCAGCGTCTCGTACCCGTCCGGCAGCTCGGCAACGAACTCGGAGACGTTGGCCGCTTCCGCGGCCGCATCCATGTCCTGCTCGGTGGCATCGGGCCGTGCGAACATGATGTTCTCGCGCACGGTGCCGTTGAACAGGAACACGTCCTGGAGCACAAGTGAGATCTGTGCGCGCAGTTCGTGGAGCGGGATCTCCCGCACATCGCGCCCGTCAAACCGCACTGCACCCTTCTGCACGTCGTAGAACCGCGGCACCAGGCTCGCAACGGTGGTCTTGCCTGCGCCGGTCGGTCCGACCAGGGCGACATGGGCGTGCGCGTGCACGCTCAGCGAGATGTCGTGCAACACCGTGTGCCCTTCGATGTAGGAGAAGGAAACGTCCTCGAACACCACCTCGCCCGTGGGTCGCTTCGTGAACACACTCTTGCGACAGCTCGGGCTGGTTTCGGGTTCGTGTTCCAGCAGTTCCGCCACACGGTCGGCGCCCGCAAGCGCTTCCTGGGTCTGTTCCCACGCACCACTGAGCGCTCGGACCGGCTGGTAGAACATGTCGAGATAGAGGAAGAACGCGACGAGGTCTTCGATCGCAAGCGAACCACCGAACGCGAGCTGTCCGCCGAAATACACGACGATAACCGTACCCGCGGAAGCGCTGAACTCAACGAGGGGTCCGAAGAACGCCATCAGGCGCAGCGTGTGGAGCATCGAGTCGCGATAGCGCATGATGCGCGTGCGCACGCGGTGGCCTTCGCTGTCTTCGCGCGTGAACGCCTTGATCTCGCGGATGCCGGAGAGGTTGTCGTTGAGCGTGGCATTGAGATCGGCCAGGTCGGCCTGGCGGCGGCGAAACGCAGGCCGCATGTAGAGGGCGAGCAGCTGCATGGTCCACACGATGAAGGGGACCGGGATCAGCGTCAGGAGCATGAGCTTCCAGTTCATGAACGAAAGCACGGAGCTTACGCCCACGAGCAGCAGCACATTCACCAGTGTGTCGGGCACGGCGTGTGCAATAAGGCGTTCGAACATGTCCGAATCGTTGACCACACGAGACATCAGGGCGCCGGTCTTCTGGTTCTCGTGGAACTGCAGCGAAAGTCGCTGCAGGTGCAGGTACAGCCGATCGCGCACGTCGGAAACCACGTTCCACCCGGCCACGTGGCTGAAATAGCGGGTGCAGAAATGCAGCACGAGCCGCCCAAGATACACGCACACGAGTACGAGTGCCAGGCGTAGCGGTTCGCTGCTGTGAGTCTTTCCGCGCACGGCCACGAGGAGGCTGCGGACAGTCCACGGTACCAGCAGCTGCAGGGACACCAGCCCGACCATGGCCAGTATAGTGATGAACAACTGCCAGCGGTAGCGCATGGCACAGCCGAACACGAGACGGATTGCTTTCATAGGAGTGCCGTTCCCCGGAGTGAAGCGTGTCA
>CAZJJT010000266.1:0-6594 GCA_964546395.1 uncultured Fibrobacterota bacterium | reverse complement strand
TGTTGTAGCTCTTGCAGGTTCCCTCGATATAGTACAGTTTCGCACCGATACTCACAAACCCGAATTTGGGGACACGCACCTGGAGGCCCACCACCCCGGCGCCGTCGATTCCCGAGTAGTACGCGCCCTCATCGTTCTCCGAAGTGAACATGCTGGCCTGCGCCGCGCCGAACAGAGCGACCATGTCGTTGAACACCCGCGGGGTTGCTGCCTTCAGGTGTATCGCACCCGAGAACCCGTACTTGCCCTGGAACGAAATGTAGTGGGTCGTGTCGGTGCCGGTCACAATCGTGGTCGAGTCGACATCCATCTGGCTTACCCCCAGATCGATCCCGAAGTTGACATACTGGAGGGGGCTGTACCCCACACGGGCGTGGAACCGGTTCATGATACAGCCAAGGTCCTGGTTGGTGATCGTGTAGCCGCCCACATGGTAGGATGCCCCCGCGTAAAGCCTTCCCGGCGCCTGCATGCCCGCCGGGTTGGCGATATTCGAGCCGCTCGAGCCGGCCGCAAGGCACAGCACAAGGCAGCCGCACGCGATCGCGCTTCGTGTACGTATTCGCATGGTCTGGTTCTCCCTTTCGCTGTCTGTGCGCATCCGCCCTACTGGATCACCGGCAGTATCACGACATCAGGAACCACCGTGATTACCCCCTGCGCTTCCGCCGAGATAGTCACCTGTATCTTCGTGGCATCCGATTGCCCGTACCACACTTCATTGCGCGCAATCCCGCTTTCGGTCTGCACGGTCCGAAGAATCTTGACCGCGGTGGAAGGGTCAGCCATCCCGTTGTCGTTGAGTATCAGGTCGTAGCCGAACCCGCCCTGAGCGGCATCACGCTGCGCCACGTACTGGTCCCAGGTCATCGTTGAGTCCAGGTGCTTGTTCAGCAACGGCTCGCGTATATCGATCTTGTTGTTGCCGTTGAAATCCGCCCAGGCCGTATCCCATATGATCCGGGTGATGTACTTGATCGTGCTGTCGCTGGGATCGAAGTACGCCGAGTCATCCTGCCGCTGGTACCGTTTCCACGGCTCGACTTCCTGCTGCCCCGAATCCCGCACCCCGTTGTGGTTGATATCTTCGAAGCCCGGCCCTGGCACGTAGATACCATCACCGTTGAGATCCTCGCCCCGACTCACCACACCGTCGAAGTTGCGATCCTCTTCCAATTCGAACGACGCGTAGTTGTCATTCATGTCCTCGAACGGGATGACTATCGGATACGCAGTATCGATATCGGCGAACAGCCACCCGTAGTAGTCAGCATCACCCCACCAGTCCACCGTGTACCGCCACGTAACATAGCCGGTGATCTTGCACGAGAATGTCACCGGTGTCCCGTCCGCCACCGGGTTGCCGTTGATATCAGACACAATCGCCGCGCACGGCAGCCCGAATGTCCCGTCATTGGGGTTGATACCCTTCAGGATATTGCTGCGCACCGTGATGTACTTCGGCGGCCCGGCGATTGTCAGTCGGACAACATCCGACTTGATACCCGCGAAATCACCAGCCACAATCATGACCTCGTTGTACATGCTCGGGATCGATCCGGATATGAAACTCGTTGTCGCCACACCGTCGTAGCCGGTCGTGGCAGTGGGCGGGTCGAACCGCACGTTGCCACCCGGACCCTCGAGCATATTGAACGCCACCAGCGCACCTGCCACCCGGTTGTTCAGGGTGTCGTATGCAGTTGCAACCACGGTCGCCTTGTCTCCGTTGGTGCTGATTGTCTTCGGTGATACGGTCAACGTGATATACTCAATCCGACTTGCCCTGAAATAGAAGTCCGCAGTGGTCGTGGTGACCTCGGTTGGCGTCTCGGCATCCACTGCCACAGTCGCGACGTTGGCGAATGTGGGGTTGCTGACCGAGAAGATCACCTGCCCGTTGACATCTGTCGTATCCGACACAGCAAACACGGTCCCCAACGCACCCATCGTGACACTGATGGACACATGTGCGCCACCGATGGGGTTGCCTTGCCCGGTCCGGTAGTTCACCACCATCTGCGTGCTCGACACCCCGTCCGCAACCATGCTCTGCCCGATGGCGGTCGTGTCGACGGTGAGCAGGTTTGACGAGTAGTACAGAATTGGCTTCGCAGTCGCTCCTGCCGCCACGATGGTGAGTGTGTCGCGCCCTGTCCCGGTCCCCACCACCTTGCAGTGGGCTTCACCCCGGTTGTCAGTCACCTCGTCGTAACCTTCCACCACGATCGTGGTGTCCCGTTTCTGCACCGACCAGTTAATTGGCTCTGCCGGAATCACGTTACCCATCGCGTCGGTCAGGATGATCGAAATGTAACTGGTATCCTCACCGTTGCCGCGGATACTGCGCGGTGAGGCGTTGGCCACGAGTGTCACACCCGCGAACACCACATTGACCGAGTCGGTCTTGGTGATATCGCTGCGCAGCACCGCTTTCACCTTCGCTACCACGTTGCGCCTGTCGCTGCGGAGTTTCCCAACCGCCTGTCCAAACTCACCGGTCACTGCGTAGCCGGTCACCAGCCCGGCGGTGGTCGAGAAATCGATCGTGTCACCGACAATGGGGTTGCCCTTGTCGTTCTTTATCGTAACGGAGATATCGCTCGTGCTCGAGCCATCCGCCTGGACAATCGACGGGTACGCTTCAATGGTAAGATTACGCGTGGTCGAGAACCGCACTGTCGCTTCCGCGGTGGCCATGTTCTGCGATGGCGGTGGTTCCTTCGCCGTGATCGCCAGCCGCATGGTGCCGTCGTAGGCCAGACCTGCGATCGGTATGGTCGCCTGGCCATCCGCACCAGTCACCCCTGTCACGGTCGAACTGGTCATGGCGCCCGAGGCGGTGGGGTAGTGGCGGACAACCGTGATGATCCCGTTGGCAATCGGGTTGTCATTCAGGTCGGTGAATGTGACACGCAGGTTGGTCTTTGCGGTATCACTTGCCACGAGTTGTGTCTGGTCAAGACGGACATTCAGCTTGAGACTGGTGACGTTGAGCGGGAGCACCGCAGTCGCTCCTGCAGAGGAAACCTGGATCGAGTCAGTCCCGCTGGCCGTCGCCTGGAGCAGGAGTGTCGCCTCTCCGTCGAACCCGGTCAGCGTATCCCGCCCCAGCACCGCGAAGTTCGACGAGCCGCCGCGGCCGAGTGTCCACTGGATCGGGCACTGCGATATCGGCTCGCGCGACCCGTTGAGCACGGTCGCGGTGACAACCGTGGTCTGGTTGGGGAGCAGGTTGGTGGTATCGACATCCAGTTCGATAGTCACGCCCTGGAACGCCACCTTGGTCGAGATATACATCGACATGTCCGATACCACATACGCCCGTACCACCGCCGTGTCGTTGATACTGGTGCTGGTCAGACGGGCCACCGCCACGCCGCCTTCGTTGGTGATCGCTATCCCGCTCTCTTCCGGGGTCGGCGGGTTCTCGCCCGCTATGACACCTGCCGTTGTCATGAACTGAATCGCTTCACCTACCAGCGGGTTGTGGTTCTCGTTGATCACCGTGATGCGCACGTTGGTGTAGCTGACCCCATCCGCCACCAGCGAGGGGTCATCGACGCGCACCGTGATCAGCCGCTGTATGGGAGTCGGGTTAGACGTAATCTCAAACTCGGTTACTTCGGAAGAGCGGGTGCCGTAGCGGAAGTACATCGAGTGTACGCCCTCGGTGGTGTCAACATATCTGAACGTCGCTATGCCATAGACATCGGTGCGTACCGAGTCGGCGCTCTGCCATCCGGTCTGTGGCGACACAACCATGCGTACCCAGGCGTTGCTGATCCCCGGCATGAGCGGGTTCGCCGCGTTCCCGTCGATCAGCGCAACTTCGATAGTCAGCGTGTCTCCCGGACGCATGTCGCCAACCTGCGGGACCAGGAACTGCGGGTCGACCAGAGGGTCCACGGTCCCATTGCCGTTGTCGCCGGACGGGTTATACACGCCGGGCACCGCTGGCTCCCCGTTTTCGTCACTGATTGAACAGGTGACCGATGCGCTGAGCGCCACGGCGGCCAGTCCAGTGAGGAACCATGCTCGGTAACGACGCACACCCTTGCGTTTCGAGGTACCCACGGAAGACCTCCTGCTGGAAGTGGTTGATCGGGTTAGGGAAAGCGCAACTCAGGTTATATTATACCTTTGCGTACACCCATGCGCAACGTTCTTGAGCACTATTTGTCCCTGAGGCACCGAGGGCTGCCCGATGGCACCAATGGCAGGTACGCAGCACCGGCCCAACGGTACCCGTGTCCGCACGGTAGTCCCCGGCGGTCCCGCATCCGACGCCGGGCTTCGCCGAGGAGACCTCGTTACCCAGGTTGACGGGGTAGCGGTTGCTCACGAACTCGATTTCGCGTTTCTTACCGCAGTCCCCGGTGCCACACTCCGTTTCTTCCGCCGAGGAGCCCCCCGCTCCTGCTCTCTCGACCCGGACCGCCTCGGACCTCCCGGCGTGGAACTCGTGCAGGCGCCGGTCCGCCGATGTCGCAATCGCTGCGTGTTCTGCTTCGTCGACCAGATGCCTCCCGGGCTCCGCCGCTCGCTGTATGTCAAAGACGAAGATATCAGGCACTCATTTCTCTATGGCAACTTCGTTACGCTCAGCACGATGGCGCCAGCGGACCTCGAGACTGTCACACGCATGCGGCTTTCGCCCCTGTACGTCTCGGTACATGCCACCGACACTGCGGTTCGCAACCGACTCCTCGGCAACCCCAGCGCTCCTTCGATTCGCGCCCAGTTGCGCGCGCTCCAGTGTCGCGGGATCCAGTTCCACACGCAGATCGTGGTGTGTCCGGGACTCAACGACGGCCCCGTACTTCGACGGACACTCCATGACCTGCTCGCCCTTCGCCCCGGCACGCTCTCGGTCGGCATCGTCCCCGTGGGCCTTACCCGGTTCCGTCGCGTCCCGCTGCGTCCCGTGGGTCGTCCTCAGGCACGAGAGATACTCGCCATCGCGGCGCAGGTGTCGCGCACCGGCACGGGCACGCGCGGCGGCCCGGCGGTGTTCTGCGCGGACGAGTTGTTTCTGCGGGCCGAACACGCGATCCCGCCGGCCCGCTACTACGCCGGCTACCCGCAGTACGAGAACGGCATCGGCATGGTGCGCTCCACACTGTCGGAGTGGCAGGCCCTCTGTCGCGGTGTGCCGCGACGCGTGCCGCCGCGCCGCGCGCCACGCGGCCGTGCTTTCATCATGACTTCCGTGCTCGCACACGACACACTCCAGCGCGTGGTGCGGTCGATGCGGGCACACGGCGCGAGTGCCGAGCCACACGTGGTGGCCGTGCGCAACCGATTCTTCGGTGAGACTGTCACCGTCGCGGGCCTGCTGAGCGCGCGCGATGTTGTGTACGCGGCGCGGGGGATGGGTGCGGGCGCTCGTGACACGGTGGTGGTTCCCGCGGTCATGTTCAACAGCCACGGGCACACGCTTGACGGGTTCTCGGCGGAGCGCCTGGGTCGGACACTTGGCGTGCGCGTGCACGTCGCCGACGGCATGGCCGAGCTTGCCGGGGTACTCGGTATCAGGCCGGCGCGGAGGACGGCATGAGTCGTATCCGCCTGAACCGGTTCCTCGCGCAGTGCGGTCTGGGTTCGCGCCGTTCGTGCGAGGGCCTGATCACCGGCGGGAGGATCCTGGTGAACGGGACGAAGGTGACTGAGCTCGGCACCACGGTTGATCCCGAAGCCGACCGGGTTGAGCACCGTGGCGCTGTCCTCGAGCCGGTCAGAGCCATGGAGTACCTGGCCTACCACAAGCCGCACGGCGTGGTGGTGACACGCGCCGACCCGCACGTGAGCGAAACGATCTATGACGTGGTCCGGCGCGACACCGGCCGCGACATCTCGCACCTTCGCTATGTCGGCCGCCTCGACCGTGACTCGGAAGGGCTCCTGCTGTTCACCAACGACGGCGGGCTGATACACGCACTCACGCATCCGCGCTACCATGTCAAGAAGACGTACCTGGTCCAGACGCAGGGCGAGTTGCCTGCCGACGCGGTCCGGACCATGGTCGAACACGGGGTCGAGTGCGACGGCGACACACTTCAGGCAGGTGCGATCCGCCGGGTATCGCTCGAAACGCCCGGTGACCGGCGCCCCTGGTACGAGTTCGTGCTCTACCAGGGCAAGAACCGTCAGGTGCGGCGCATGGTGGCTGTGGCAGGGAGCCGGGTCAGGCGGCTGTGCAGGGTACGGTTCGCGTGTGTCAAGCTCGACGAACTGCCGGCAGGCGGCCTCCGCGAACTCACTGCGCGCGAGATCGCGGGTCTGCGCGCTGTCGGCTACCCGCTCTCCGGACGGTCCGACTGAAATCGGCGCAAGCGAGGTGGCGTTACGGAAGTGCTCTCAGCGAGGGGCGCGCCACTGTAGCCGGCATCATCGCGAACCACTCCTCCACATGCGCCTCAAGGGTCTGCAGCGGCAGTCTGCTCAGGCCGAACAGAAGGACCGCCTGGTGATATGTCTCGGCGCCAGCGCTGTCACGCGCAGGGTACACCCGTCCCGAAAGGTGGTCCTCGGTGCCGCCGCACGAGAGCGCTTCGCGGTCGTGACACCGCAGACCGTAGCGCCCGTCCCGTA
>CAZJJT010000265.1:1669-6641 GCA_964546395.1 uncultured Fibrobacterota bacterium | reverse complement strand
CACAATCGTGCCTGCCCCCCTCGCCATCCATTGTACTGATGTCCGTGTCGACTCGGCCTCCTGCCGCGATGCCGCGGTGGGCGCTACCCTTCCCGACTATCGCGGCGTCTCCCACGTGCCCTTCTCGCTCTGGCAGCAGCTCGGCGAGAACAGCTTCGTTGCCCTCTACTTCTTCGAGGGCAACTCTGCCGCGCACATGCAGTCGCCCGATGTGACCGCGATGGCCGCGGTGATAGGTGCACGGCTCGGCAGGACGCAGCTCGTGGGTGTCAACCGACATGCCATTGGACCGGCGTACACCGACGGAGTCGTGGTGGTTGAGAACCGGGACTGGGACGGGCCGTTGGTACGGATGGCGCGCAACCAGCGCGACCGTGAAGTGGTGTGCATCGACAGCCTGGGCGACATTGTGAGCCGCGGCCTCCCCGGTCGCGAGACGCTCGAAGCGCTCTGGGCCAGGCTTGGCCGCGGCGACATGCATGCGGCACTGGGGCAGTACGAAGCTGCGCTTGGGTCGGCCACTATGGTGGGAAGCGCCAGCTACGAGTGATGTACTTTCCCACTATATGAGCAGGGCAACTCCGTCGGAAGGAACCAGCGCTTGAGGACACCCGCCTGGTGCGTCAGGGCGATTCTTGCAGTTCTTGCTGTGTTCTCGGCTTCCCGGGCGCAGGAGGACACCGCCACAGCTGCTGACACGAGCGCCACCGCACCAGTGAACCAGCTTGACCGCATGGTGGTGAGTGCCACGCGCACCCAACGGCGGCTGTCGGACGTGCCGGTGAGCGTGAGCGTGATTGGCCGCCTCGAAATTGAGGCACTGGCCGCACGGAACGTGGATGACCTCCTCCTTTCTGAACCGGGCGTCAGTGTGAAAAGGATAGTGGGCATGGGAGAGGGGTACCCGGCAGATGTGATCATCCGTGGGGTCCCGGGTGCCTACGCGGCCAACCGCCTGCTGGTGCTGGTCGACGGTATCCCGACGAATGTCGCCAGCGCACCCTTCATGATTCTGAACCTCATCCCCATGGAAGCGGTGGAGCGGGTGGAACTGGTGCGCGGCCCGTTCTCCAGCCTGTATGGAGCAAACGCCTTCTCCGGCGTGCTGAGCATCGTTACGAGGCAGAACAGGGATGATGCCTTCGACGCGTCGGTGTACGAGGATTTCTGGCCCGGAGCCTACTCTGATGCCGGGCTGTGGAGCAGCGGCGGGATCGGCAAGGTCGGCTACATGGCGACCGGCTCGTTTCGCTGGGTAGACGACGTGCTCGCATCAGACTCAAGCGGGTTCGGCTACCACGACCAGCGCGCGATGGCCCGATTGTCGTACTGGTTCAACGACGACACGCGCCTGACTGTCCACGGAAGGTATTTCAGCGGTGACCAGGAGTATGGGCACAGTCGGGACGGACTTGAGGCGACGCTGGGCAACGAAGTGATGACGTACCTCGGCGGCGTCGGTTTCTCTTCGCAACTGGGCGAGAACCTCGACCTCCGTGTCAACGCCTACGGCAGGAAGCTCTCCGCCGACTACTACAACACCGCGTTCGACGCTATAGATTCGCAGCGTGTGGCCAGCGTGTGGTACCCGTACACCTACGACGGCCGGGTGGACGTGCAGACGACCACGAAGCTCGGTTCGTGGAACTCGGTTACCGCCGGAGCCGACTACCTGTATAACACGGTGACCTTCTCGGAGACAGTGGACCGGGCGACCAGAAGGCCGGTCTACGAGGGGGCGCACGCCGATATCCACAATGTCGGTTTGTTCCTTCAGGACGAGATAGCGCTTGGCGACCGGATCAACGCGGTGCCGGGTGTGCGCATTGACTATCACTCGGATGTCGGCGCTGTTTTCTCGCCCAAGATCGCGTGCTCATACCGGGTGTTGGACTGGGCACGGGGAAGAGTGTCGTTCGGCCGGGCGTTCCGCGCACCTTCGATGGTGGAGTTGTACATGCCGCAGCAGACGGTGGCGGCCAGCACCACCATGATGCCGAGTCCGTACCTCAAGCCGGAGTATATCAACGCGCTCGATGGAGGAGTGGACCTGGAGTTCGGGCCTGTCTCCACGACGGTCAACGGGTTCGGTAACTGGATGAGGGACCTGATCACACCGGCACTGGTGCCGGGGATCAACCCGGGCGCCGACGAGAACTACGTGTACCACCGCAATGTGAGTGAAGCGTGGTCGGCCGGGTTTGAGGTGGCCGTCTGCACCCGGTGGCGCTCGTTCGTGCAGGCGAAGGCTTCGTACACGTTCACCGATTCGTGGGACACGTCGCTGCTGCAGCCACTGGAGTACGTCCCGAAGAACACCGCCAGCATCGGACTGCAGGTGACGGTACCGATCCATGCCATGGCGGTGAGCGGTTCAGTCTCGCAAGTGGGCGTGGGAGAGCGCTACTACATGGAGTTCGAGGGTATCGACCCGAACGCCCCCGGCGCACTGAACGCAGTGGGTACAATGCTCGTGCCGAACCAGACCACGCTTCCCTCGTACTGGCGTACCGACGCTTCAGTGCGGCTCACGTACAGGGAACGTGTCTACCTTGCGGTTACGGGCACGAACCTTGCCGATGCCATCTACAAGGAAGCCGGCAACCAGAAGGCGCCGGGCCGCATCGTGGCGGTCAAGGTGGGCGCGAATATCTGAGGTCTACCGCGCGTTGGCTTCCAGAACAGGCCCGAGCCAGGGCGGAAGCACCGGATTCGGGCATTGCGTGGGGAACTGACGGTACACGTAGTCCGAATCGTTCCACGACCAGTACAGGTCGCCTATCGAGTCGGCTACCATCCCGATTTCGTCACCACTCACCCCACCACTCACCCGCCAGGTGCTGTCACCCAGAAACGTCGCACTCACGTCGTACGCGGCCGTGTCGAGGGCCTCTCGCAGGACGGCATCACCATACGTGTGTCTGCTGAGTATCCCCCGCAGCGTATCGGCGCCGAACTCGAACAGCATTGCAGCTTTCGTGTCGGGGTCTACGATCATTGACAGGTATGTCGTTGCCATGCCGCCCTGAAGGATTTCGGCAAACTCGCGCGGCTCGATCCCCGCGAAGCGCCAGAGACCCTGCGTGCCGCTGTCTCCCTCCATACGCACGAATACCCCCTTGACCGTAACGAACCCGTGCGCACTCTGCAGCACGTCCAGAAACCCTGCAACTTCCGGGCCGAAACTCGGGCCCGCCAGGATCCGGCGGACGATCGGTGACACGTCGGCCAGGTCCACCTTCAGCGAGTCCCCCTCGGCCCAGAACCAACTCCTGACCGTGTCGAGCGGCCATGGCTGTGGCGCCCCGGCAGAGTCGCACATGAGTTGTTCGGGCGCGATGATCTCCAACGTGTCGACTCCAGCCTGCACGTACCCGCAGACAGTCATGACGGTGGGAAGCGGGACACCGGTCACGGTCGGGCTGGCGGGGTCCGTGCGCTGCTCCTTGGTGCATGACAACGCAAGAGCAACAAGACAGAGTGTGGCACAGTGGCGAGACATGGGCATGGTACGTGTCCTTTCCGATTGCAGCGAAAATACGTGCAGGGGCGGGTGAGCCTGCGAACCCCGTCCGCAGGGACGAGCTATCGCCACCAGGCATATCCCGGTTGCGGATGGCGGTCGGGCGAGCTATACTAAGGGAGCAGTCCCCTTGCCTCGGGGACCGCGGAGGGAGTGCCATGGCCCAGTACGTACGCCAAGCTGTGACAGTGGCTCTGTGCATCCTGGCATCTGCGGGCGCACTCCTCGCCGGCGATTCGGACGACTCGACCTATGCCGCGGCGATCACCATCTCGCCCAACCCGATGGTGCCGCTCGTCAGCGGAGCCCGTACCGGTGAGCCGAGCCTCCGTTTCAGCGCCGCGGCGGCCGATCTGGTCGAGCGCAACGGCGCCGGAACCCGGATCGCCGTGAGTGTGCCGGCACCCGAACAGGGCAGCCAGCACGTGGACGTCAGTGTCTCGGTACTGGATGTGGTTGGCAACCCGGTTGCGTTCTTCCGCGAGCCAAAGCTGCTTCTGGTGTACCTCTGCCGCGAACCCACGGAGCCCGTGTCACTGAACTTCTACTGGGACGGGCTGAACGCCCAAGGCACCCCGGCAGCACCTGGCCTGTACCGTGTGGTAGTGAAGGTTGTGGGTGATGCGGATGGTGCGCCCCCGCTCCGGTTCACGGCCAACATCGGCGTGAAACGCTAGGCCATCGGCATGACTCAGAGGCGACTCCCATGGGTGGCGGTGTCGCTGACGCCTTCTGGGTAGGGGCGGGTGGCCTTCAGGTGCACCGAAATATGCTTCTGGGGGCTGCGCGGGGTACCCCCCGGGGTGGTGCCGTGGTAGATTGGCGGTCCGCTTGGGGGGGACCCTCGACCGGCGCCTGCTCCCTCACCTCCTCTGTGCGACTACCGTCTCCATCAGGACTCTCACCCCTACTGCTCCCCGAGCGACGTAGCCATGCAGTCTCCTTCCTCGAAGATCGCACAGCGCACCGCTTGCGGCGCTTCGGCGCAGGCAGTCAACCACAAGCCGTGGCCGGGCGGAGGCAGCGGTCCCTCCGTGCCGCACTGCCTGCTGCACCTGTGAGCCATACGGCGGCGGCAGGATCCACGTGCCTGCGCAGCTGCCTTTCCAGAGCTCGCCTGTGTGCGGGTTGACCACCATGCCCGAAGAGCCCAGGCGCGGGAGATTGTACGAGACGTCCTCCCACGTGGTCCCCGAGTCGGTACTGCGCATCACACTCGGCCCGCCGTTCGCGAACATGCCGGCGTAGATCACCTCGGGATGCGTGGGGTCGAGCGTCACGCTACGCACGTGGTTCCACGACGGCCCTCCGGCAGCGGCCAGGGCCCCGAGGCTCTGCCATGAACTGCCGTCGAACCGCGCCAACTCGCCTGTGTTGTCGATTGAGTACACGATGCTGGTGTCGGTCGGGTGCGCCGCAAACGTCGGCATCGGGTCCAGTTTCCGCATC
>CAZJJT010000265.1:0-1659 GCA_964546395.1 uncultured Fibrobacterota bacterium | reverse complement strand
GTGTATACGCTCCAGGTCGCGCCGCGATCGCGTGAGCGCAGGATCACGCGACGGTCGTGGTCCATGGCGTATACGACGTCCGCGTACCCTGCACACATCCCCACCATCTCGGGCCGCGTGTAGCTTCCGCCGAAGTTCACCGGTGCAAACGTCTCGCCGCTGTCCAGCGACCGGTAGCCCCCGGCGTATACCACGGCGGGATCATCAGGATGGTATGCGACGAACAGGTGCAGGCCGGCATTGGTGGTATCGCCCCACAGCGTCCACAACGCACCGTTGTTGTGCGAGACCGCGATGCGGGTGTCCCAGTAGTTGCCGATTCCCTCGACAATCGTCCGCGAACCGGGAACCGGCATGAAACTGCCTGCATAGGTTCCCAGCCAGCCGATCTCACCGGTCTGGTACCAGTTCCACGCCTGTGCGTTGGTGCCAGACTCGAACCAGTCGCCGCCGTTGAGCGTGATGCGCATGCCGACATCATAGCAGAACAGCGCGATGCGACCCGGGTCGTTGGGGTCGAACGCAGCAGCCGACGTGTACCATCCCCACGCATTGCCGGTCCATCCTGTCGCGCTCTCGTGGATACTCTGTCCACCATCCACCGTGCGAAACAGTGTCGAGCGCGAGTGTGCAACCGCTTCGAGACTGTCCGTCGGGCAGGGAAGCACCCCGCACAGCACCCCGTCCCACTCCCGCCGCCATCCGGTCTCACGGCCCAACCCCGGGAACGTCGTTGCAGTCGGAAGCTCGCGCCAGCTCACCCCCCCGTTGGCGGTCACGTACGAGGTCCCGCTGAGCGCAATGAGGTACATGCATGTCGGGAAGTTCGGATTGACGAACACGTGAGCGCTGTTGTGCGCACGCACCTGGCCGAACGTGGGGCCAGTGCCGACGGAGCGGTACAGCCCCACCCCCTCAACCACGGCGACTACGTCGGACGGATCACGCGGGTTGACGAACACCGAGGGGACCTCGCCGGCCGGCAGGCCGCCGGTTGCAGCGAGATTGTGTCCGAGCGAGTCGCTCCGGAACAACCCCTGGCTCGTGCCGACGTACACCGTTCGACCGTCCGTGGGGTGCGGGCACACAACATGGACTGTGGCATGCCCGCCCAGGTCGGCAACAGGCTGGTTCGACCAGCTCACCCCGCCGTCATCCGAACGGAACAGCCCCCTGTTGTGGAATGCAGCGTACCAGCGTGTGGCCGGAGTAACGCTGTCGGCCGTCGTGGGGTCGTACGCGATCGTCGCATGGAACATGCGATGCAGGCCCGAGTTGTAGTTGGTTGGGCCGGCCAGCACACGAGTCCAGTTCTCCCCACCGTCTGTGGTGCGGTACAGCCCCTCCGCCTCGGCCGCCAGCCAGTTGAACGAATTGTCGACAATGATGAACGCGATGTCGGGGTCGGCCGGGTCGACCGCGATGCCCAGGCAGCAATTCAGCGGGAGCCCCTTGTCGAGACACTTGTACCAGGTCTTGCCGCTGTCCTCGCTGCGCCACGCCGCACCCACGTCGTGCCCCAGGTAGATATGCTCCGGGTGATAGTAGCAGCGGCTGAGCGAGTGTGGGTACTGCTCGCCTTCCCCACCTTCCAGCCCCTGTTCATACTCCTGCTGCGAGCGTATCGGCAGCACTCGCCACTGGGCGGACACGCCGGCA
>CAZJJT010000264.1:0-6668 GCA_964546395.1 uncultured Fibrobacterota bacterium | reverse complement strand
GCGAAGCGCGTGGACCGTGGTCTTGCCCAACGGGTAGTTCTTCTTGAGCCCTCTGATTTCGATAATTGCCACAGATCCCCCGCGTGTGCTCGGTACAACGGCGGGCACCGCCGTCAAGCCGCCAAAATACGTTCTGTTGCCCCTGCTCCCCACTGACGAGCCGCGGCGGGAGATATTGCACGCCCAGCGGCACGCGCCGTGCACGTTGCTCCTTGCCCGCCCGGATTGTACCTTATGAAGTATGAGACACCCCATTGCGCTTGCACTGCTGCTGCCGCTCATGCTCGGCGCACAAACCGTGTACCTGACCGGCACCGTACGTGATGCCTCCGAGCAGCCGATCGCCGGCGCCACGGTGCATCTCTCGAACCTCAGCGCACTCAGCACCACCACCGACAACGACGGGGTCTACGTGCTCAGTTCGGGGGCAACCCGTTCGTTCGGCAACAGCCGGCACGCGGGCGGTGCGTGGACCGTCACCGGCGACCGTCTGCAGCTCTCCCTCACCTCCGCCGGAGTCGTGGACGCTGCGCTCTACGACCTGCGCGGCCGAAGAGCGATTGAGCTGCTCAACAGGCAGCTCCCGTCGGGCACACACACGCTCAACCTTCCGCGGGCAGCCTACGCCACACAGGCCCTGCTCCTCCGCGTGCAGACACACGGCGAGACCCACACCTGCCCCCTCGCGGGCCCTTCGCCGGACCCGTACGCTGCCCCTCCCGCAAAACAGGCAGCACCGGCGGCGCCCGGCGCACTGACAGTCCTCGACACGCTCTACGCCACCAGCGGCCCGTCAACCATCAGGCTCTACGTGTTCTCCTACATCGACACCATGGACTTCTGGCTCGGCGAAAGCAGCCAGTACTCGGAAGCCAGGCAGCAGTGCACGCACCGCATCAACTTCCACCGCTCGACCGTGGGCCTCGGGCCGCTTGCACGCCGGCGGGACAAGGAGAGCTGTGTCGACGGGCAGGCACAGAGCGACCACAACAGCAACACGGCCCATGGTGCGTACGGCGCATGCGCAGAGAACGCTCAGAACGAGTGCCCGCGGTGGAACACGGTGCTGCGCGTGTACACCGCCTGTATCCAGATGATGTGGGACGAGGGGCCGCCACCTGTGGGCGAGCCCTGCAACTACCCCTCAGCCTGCTACACCGCCCATGGCCACTACATCAACATGACCAACACCGCCTACAAGGGAGTGGCATGCGGGTTCTACGAAGGCAGCAGTGTGTGGGGCGTGCAAGACTTCTTCCGCTGATCTACAGGGCCTTCGGCTCTGCATTCTTTGGGCGGCTGCCCCGAGCGACCGCTCTCGGCGGCCGGGGCACCGGGCTTTGTGCTGCGATCCCGGCGTGCTGCGCCGGGATCTCCGCGTCAATCCCTGCCGCAGCAGCGCTTGCCCTTCTCCTGCTGGGCACCAGTGTCGCAGCTGCCGACTCTCTGACACTCCCCGTGTCACTCATCTCCCCGGCCGACACCTCGGTGCTCGTCGTGCCAAGCAACGGAGGGTCGACCGAGGGACCCGCGATGCGGAGTGACGGGACACTGTTCTACACGCAGCTGAACGGCGGCGGGATCTTCTGGGTCGATTCCAACGGTGTCAACGACCGCTACTACGGCTACAACGACCAGCCAAACGGCCTTGCGTTCGACCCGCTTGACCGCATGATCGTGTGCGACCGCGCACGTGTCTGGCGACTCGACACGAGCGGCACAACCGAGACGCTGTTCCTGGTCAACGGCCATGCCAACGATATCGCACTCACGCCGGATGGCGGCATGTTCGTGACCGTGCCGGTGTGGGACGGGTTGGGATCGGTTGTGTACTCCCCGCCCCACGGCGAAGCTCTGGTTGTGCTCGACACCGTACCGTACTTCCCCAATGGTATTGAGTATGTCGAGGAGCGCAACCGCGTATACATCGGCTACACGCAGCTCGGCGACATTCGCCAGTATGATGTGGGTACGGACCACAGACTCACTGATGCCGGCCTGTTTGTCGCCGCCGGCTCCCCCGACGGCATGGCATTTGACACGGCCGGCAACCTGTGGGTGGCAAACTTTGCCCAAGGGCGCATCGAAGTGTACGGGGCAGACGGGGACACCCTCGGATTCATCGACAGCGATTCATTCGGCACCAGCGTACAGAACTGCTGCTTTGGAGCCGAAGGCAACCGCTACCTGTACATCGCTGCGCAGGCCGGCGTATTCCGAGTCAAGACCCAGACCGCCGGCCGCGACGTGCACGGGGGGATCGCGTCGACGCGCCCCGTGGGTCCGGTGTTCCAGAACGTAGCGCCCGCAGGAACTGTCAGACCCTCGAACGCGCACCTGCTCGACGGTCGAGTGGTGCACGTGCCGCGTGCAGCGACGGGGATAGCGGTCAGCCCCCCCACGTGTGGGGGGGCGGCCCGCTGAGCGGGCCGGGGGGCTGGGCTACAGTACCGTTACCTTCCGAGCTGGGTGTTAGGGGCGCCTAGCCCCTACCCGCCTCAACAGGTCTGGCTGCCCCGACAATGCACCCCTGTCGATTGAGTTCATCCTGAAGCTCGGCGATGTCGACGCCGCGGACATCAACGTGGTTCCGCAGCGAGAGCACAGATGCCGTCCCCGCCGCCTGGCCCATCACGCCGCACTGCGGCATCACCCGAAGGCTCCCGAGCGCTTCGTGAGTCGTGCTGGCGCACCGGCCCGCCACCAGCAACCCGTCAACGTCGCGCGGGACAAGGATACGGTAGGGTATCTGGTACTTGAACCCCGGCTCCGGGCGATGCGTCTTGCGGTCCATGCCGATACCCGAGCAGTTGTGTATGTCGATGAAGAACGAGCCGTAGCCGATCGAGTCGTCGAAGGTGCACTGCCCGAGAACATCCTCGCGCGTGAGCGTGTACTCGCCGTGGATACGCCGGCTCTCGCGGGTACCGATGATTGCGGGGGTGGAGACAAGGTAGCAGTGTTGCATGCCCGGGACGTATTTGCGGTACACCTCGATGGTCTCGACGACCTGTCTGCGGCCCTCGAGCGTGGCAGCCGTGAGATCCTCCACATCGGTCGCGTCGACATAGTTGACATGGGTGAAATTCACGCCAACCTGGTCGGGACGGGTCGGGGTCCACCACCACCCCATCAGGTGCGATTGGAACGGCCGCATGTCGCCGGCATCCTGCGCCTTCTTCCATACATGGTCGAGCCCGTAGTTGTTCCCCCGGAATGCCTTCACCCGGTCCCAGTCGACTCCGCCAATCGTGAACATGAGTGTCATGGGCTGACAGTGCCCGCTCTCCTCGTCGCCCACGTCGAACCCGCAACCTGCAGCCGCCGCCACATCACCGTCACCAGTGCAGTCGATGACTCGACTCGCCGAGACAAACTGTCGGCCAGACTTGCTCTGTACCCAGGCGCCGACCACAGCCCCGTCACGAACCTCGGTCCCGGCAAACATCGCATGGTAGAGCAACTTCACCCCGCACTCCTCAGCCATCTGCTCCAACACGATCTTCAGCCCTTCCACCTCGAAGTCGGCACTGCTGTTGTCGTGGATGCCGAACCCGGCCCTCGTCACGCGCTCCACCATCTCGAAGGGGATCCCGCCGACCACCCGCTCCTGGGTGCCCCACGAACTGAACAGGCAGATGTGGCCGTGGCCCCCTGCCGTGGCGATACCGCCCAGGCAGTTGCACTGCTCGACAATCATCGTCTTCATGCCCATGCGTGCGGCGCTGAATGCAGCCGCAACACCGGCCGGGCCACCGCCGAGCACGAGGATATCGGTGGTGTAGGACGGGGTGGGGGTCATTGGGGCTCCTTGGTAGTGAGGGGGTCAGGGGCTCAGGGCGGTACGGCCGCCAGTCCACACACCACATCCCACACTGCCGCTCCGTACCATGCATCATACGCATAATATATCCCATCAAGCCCTTCGTGTCAACCACCTTCGAATCCCACCTTCCCAGATGTGAACTATATTATGAACCAGTATCAGCAGAAATGGTTCATAGAAGTGGTTCATATGGCAGGGAGGATGTAACGCAATGAAATCAATCACAATCCACGGGCTCGATGATGACTTGGCGAGGGAACTCGAAGCACGGGCGAAGGCTGAGAAACTCTCCCTGAACCGCACCGTGAAGAAGTTGCTGAGTGAGGCGACAGGACTCAGGCCGAGGGACCCGTCTTCCAAGCCCAACCCGTTCGAAGAGTTCGCGGGAGTCTGGACAGTGGAGGAAGCTGCAGAGTTCGACAAGACACTCGAAGAGCAACGCCAGATCGACCCTGAGCAGTGGACATGACCAGGCTCTTCATCGATACCAGCGCCTATTCCAGGCTTATGGCAGGGGGCCTCGCGGTGAAAGAGGCACTTGGCCTCGCCCATTCGGTCTATCTCTCGTGCGTCGTTATCGCCGAACTCCTGTCGGGATTCAAGAAGGGCTCCCGCGAAAAAGACAACCGCTCGATTCTCAGCCGGTTCATCCTCCAGCACCCGGTCAAAGTCCCGAGCATTACTGCCGACACGGCCGAGTTCTATGCGCAGGTTCATGCCGCGCTCCGTCTCGCCGGCAGACCCATCCCGCCCAACGACATCTGGATCGCCGCTCAGACACTCGAGCACGGTGCCACACTTGTCACGTTCGACCAGCACTTCACTCACGTCCCCGGGCTGATGCTCTGGAGGGGGACGACATGAGGGGGAGACAAGTGAGGCCGGCCGTGAAGAGCCCCGAAGTTGTCTGGTCGAGTGCCGCCGACGTGCCCGAGTCGGCTGGGATCGTCGGCATGGAGAAGGGCGCCGTCCTGGACAATGGTCGCGAGGTGTCCTCAACGCTTCTGATGACACAGGCCATTCGGGTTGGGTGCGCACGACTGCGCGCGGGGATAGTGGGTCACGTGTTCACTGCCGAGGACCAGCGGGGCAAGGGCCTGGCGGCAACGCTCATGCGCAGCGCGCTCGAGCGGATGCACCAGCACGGCAACCACATCGCGTTCCTCCTCGGGATTCCGTCGTTCTACCAGCGGTTCGGCTACACCACGGTTGCGCACTACTACGCAACGCTGCTGGCGTGCCGGGCTGCGCCCACCGGTGCACCTGGTATCCCGGTGCGGACATACCAAGACTCGGATATCGATGGGGTGAGAGCGGTGGCGTCGCTCGACAACCGGCACCGGACCGGCACCCTCGTAAGATCGCGGGATGCCTGGCTGCGTGGCCCTGTCTCCAAGGGTCTCTCGACGTGCTGCGTGGCGGTTACTGCCGGAGGAAGGGTGTGCGGGTATGCGCTCTACGCTGATCCAGAGCAGTTCTACGCGCGACTCATGGCAGGAGCCGACCTCGCGGCCTCTCTGGTTGTGCAGGAAGCCGGCGTACGCGATGCCGCGGCCGCGGAGGCCCTGCTGGCCCACCTCCACGCCCTCGCCGGTTCACGGGCTCGGGCAAACATCCTCTTCCTTGGCCCACCAGACCACCTGCTGTCGCGGGCCATGTACGCCCGGGGCGGCCAACTGCGGCAGGCAATTGTGCCTGACAACGGCGGCGCGCAGGCCCGGTTTGTAGGGTTCCACGACACCTTCAGTGCCTTGACACGAGAGTTCACTCGCCGCTGCCGCGAGTCACGCTCCCTCCCCCGCCGCGCGTCGGTGGCAATCGGTACCGAGATGGGTGCTGTGCGGATTGCGTGGGACGGCAGGGCGGTGCGGTGCACGGCCTGCAGCCACGACGACGTCACGATGAGATCCCGAGATCTGGTCCGCTGCGTCTTCGGGTTCGCCCTGCACGGGCAGAACGGCCCGCATACGTCGCTGCTCGACACTCTTTTCCGCGCTGAGCACGCGCATACCTGGCCGTATGACGAGATGATCTAGGCCGGGTACACCAAGGGTGTATTTTTGGTTGTCTGTGGCGTTTGTTCCAGAAAGCAACACGCGTGCACCCAACTGAACACATCCGCAACTTCGGCATCATCGCCCATATCGACCACGGGAAGTCGACGATTGCCGACCGCCTGCTCGAGCTGACCGGCACTATCAGCAAGTTCAAGATGCAGGACCAGGTCCTGGACGACATGGACCTGGAGCGCGAGCGCGGAATCACGATCAAGTCACACCCGATCCGCATGATGTACGCCTCGGGCGGCACCGAGTACATGTTGAACATGATCGACACGCCCGGCCACGTGGATTTCAACTACGAGGTCTCGCGCTCGCTGGCGGCGTGCGAAGGGGCGGTGCTGGTCGTGGACGCCAGCCAGGGCATCGAAGCGCAAACGCTCACGAACACCTATCTTGCGCTCGACAACGACCTGACGATTATCCCGGTCATCAACAAGATCGATCTCCCCTCCGCCCACCCCGACGAGATCACGCGCCAGGTCGTCGACCTGCTGGGCGTGCCCGCCGAGTCGGTGCTGCGCTGCAGTGCGAAGACCGGCGAGGGGATGCCGGAACTGCTCGACGCTATCGTGCGGCTGGTACCGCCCCCCACGGGTCGTGTCGAACAGCCGCTCCGCGCGCTGATATTCGACTCGGTGTACGATTCGTATCGCGGGGCCGTGGCGCACGTGCGGGTGTTTGACGGCTGTGTGAGCACGCGGGATATCATTCGCATGTTCAACTCGGGCCGCGAGTATGAAGCAACCGAGGTGGGTTACTTCCGCATGGGCAAGGTACCG
>CAZJJT010000263.1:4432-6695 GCA_964546395.1 uncultured Fibrobacterota bacterium | reverse complement strand
GTGGTACGGGCCGAAACGGTCAACAACGGCGTCCCACTGCGTCTCCGACAGCGAAGGGGTCTCTCCCACGAGCGGACGTACCACCCGCGCAGTGAACGTCGCCACTGCGGCGGCCCATGCCGGATTGAGCGGCCCGGAGAGGGGAAGCGGTGCGTCTGCGCGCACAAGCGCGAGCGGAAACCCGGCGATCTCGGCCGATGAGCGCGAGAGCAGGTGCGCTGCCATCGCCGCGTAGTCATCCTGTGTCCGGCTCAGCGGTGCGGCCGCACGCTCGTCGAATGCCGCGAGACGGCAGCGCGCAAAGTAGTCATCGATCCGCGGCTGTACCGTGAGCAGGGCGCGGTACGCCTCGTCCGTGTCCTCCCCAAGCGGCAGTATTTCCGGGCGGGCCGCGCCTTCTGCCCACCACGCACGGTGTGCCTCAGCCTGTGCGAAGAACGTGTCGGCCAGCCCCGCCGTAATTCCGTCGGCGCCGGAAACGTCGGCAGCGGACCCGCAGCATGAGGCTATGTCGCGGATGAGCTGCTGCAACCCCGGGTCGCTGGTGGCGGTCTCGCAGATCACGCCGTCACCGTTGAATGGCCGCTTGCCGAACGAGGTCGCCGCGGCCGCGAGGTCTTCGACCGATATGCTCTGCGCGTCGGGTGTGCCGAGCCCGGCGAGGAGCTCCCGGGCAAACGCGATGAGCGCGGCGCCGTCCGCGGTCCGCTCGTCCACCGCCGCAAAGGGCAGTTCGCTTGACCCTTTCAGCAGATCATCGGGGTTGCGGAGAAGATTGCAGGTCCAGCGGACGGCAGCGGTCAACTCCGAGGCGCGGACGCGTCCGTTGCCGTTGTTGTCGACAAGCTGCAGCGTGCGCGTGTCGAAGTGCAGTCCCGAAGCCGGACAGGCCAGCGCGACCCAGACGGTCTGGTCGAGGTCCGGAAGGTAGAGGAAGTCTGTGCCGCGGACGAATCGAACCTGGTCGAACCCGCCTGCGCGGAAGAAGTGCCATTGATGGCGGGGGGCGTGGTTCGGGGTCATGGCAGAATCCTGGGTGGTGGGTATGCGGTTCCGTGTCGGGAACGTATCGTGGTTCAGCCTGCGTCGCCAAAGATCTGGCGCAGCTTCGCAACCAACTCCTCGGCCACGTATGGCTTCTGGATAAAACCGGCGAGTCCGCGTCCCGCGAACCGCTGGGTCGCTTCCTGCTCGTTGTATCCGCTCGACAGCAGCACACGCACATCGGGCCTCACTCGCCTCAGTTCCCTGAAACACTCAACTCCATCCATCCGGGGCATGGTCAGGTCGAGCAGGACACAGTCGATGGAGTTCTTCTCGCGTTCGAACACCTGGAGCGCCTCACGGCCGTCCGCGGCTACCAACGACGATATCTTGAAAAACGAGAGCATCAGGGGCACGGCCCTGCGCACCGTCTCGTCATCGTCCACCACCAGCACGCGCACTGCACGCCCCATCGACGGTGCTGCAGCGCGCTTCGGGTTGTCCCGACCCGCTGCCTGTTGCTGCTCTACCACCGGAAACAGCACTTTCACCGTGGTGCCGCGGCCGGGTTCGCTGTACACGCGGATCGCGCCACGGTGTCCTCGTACGATACCGAGCACCGCAGACATGCCGAGCCCGCGACCGGTGAACTTCGTGCTGAAGAACGGGTCGAACATCTTCGCCCTGGTGGCTTCGTCCATGCCGCAGCCCGTGTCGGCGACCTCGAGGAACACGTACCTGCCCGGTTTAGCCTCTATGCGCGCGAGGTTGTCCTTGAGGTATTCGGCAGAGCAGTCGGTGACACCGGTCGTGAGAGTGATGTTCCCCTGTCCGTCGCCAATCGCTTCCGATGCGTTGGTGATGAGGTTCATCACCACTTGCCCCACCTGTGCGGCATCACCGTGCATCGAGGGGAGACCGGGGGCCAGGTTGTACGCGCGCGAGGCCTTCTTGCTGAGAGACACCTCGAGGAGCTGACCCATTTCCCTCACGACGTGCGACAGGTTCACGTATTCCATCACAAACTGCCCTTTGCCCGAGTACGCGAGCATCTGTCGGCACAGTTCGGCTGCACGCCGGGCCGCGGTCTCGATCTCGGACAGGCTCTGCCGGGCGGGTGACGACGACGGGGTCTCCATCTGGGCCAGGTTCGCGTGCCCCATGACACCGGTCAAGAGGTTGTTGAAATCGTGGGCGATACCGCCGGCCAGTACGCCGAGGCTCTCCAGTTTCTGCGCGTGCTGGATCTGCTGTTCGAGTTCGCGCTGCCGCTGCTCGG
>CAZJJT010000263.1:0-4422 GCA_964546395.1 uncultured Fibrobacterota bacterium | reverse complement strand
TGTGTCCCGGTGGCCCTGAGCGCCCGGCCCTCGCTGTCACGCTCTACGACTTTGCCCTTGTCAAGCACCCATACCCAGCCGCCCTGCCGGGTGCGCAGGCGGTGTTCGCTCTGGTAGCTGTCGGTCCTGCCCTCCAGGTGCTCTGTCAGGACCGCCTGCACACCGGGCAGATCCTCGGGGTGGACCAGTTTCTCCCAGGTGGCGACGGTGGGCTCGAGATCGCCCAGCCGGTAGCCGAGCATGGAGGCCCATCGCTCGTTGAACACGGTTCTGCCGGTACGGATGTCCCAGTCCCACATCCCCAGTTCGGCTCCCTCAAGGGCCAGCGAGAGCTGCTCGCGGCTCTGCCGGAGCGCACGTTCGGCCCGGCGGCGCCGGGCGACCGCGATCATCAGGAATGCCACCAGACCAAGGAGCAACGCAAAGGCAACCACAACCGTCCACACAAGTTCGGTGTACGTGTCATAGAACGAGAACGGGCGGTACCTGACCACCGAACCGGCAGGGAGCTTCGATTGGTCCACGCCGAACCGTACCAGTTGACGGTGGTCGAACATGAATCCGATCGGGCTTTCGCCTACGGGAATCGAGGAAGCCTGTTCGCCGTGCAGGATGTGGTGGGCGAGTTCGCCTGCCAGACGGCCCTCGTCGACGCCGGCAGAGAGTTTGCCGCCCACGATGCCGTGTCCGAGGTAGAACTCCCACACGGAGTAGATGGGCACGTGGCAGAACGGTGCGAGCTTGCGCAGGTTCTGTTCGTGCGAGAGCACACGCCCGCCTTGCTCACGGGTGAATATGAACAGGAATACCAGGTCGCCCGCACCGAGGGACGAGACCCGTTGTTCGAGTTCCCCCACGTTCATACCTTCGAGGTAGTGGAACGCTACGCGGTCGCCGAACGGCCGGAACGCTTCTTCCGCTTTCGCCTTCAGCGCTCGCCCCGTGCGGGTCGTGTCGCTTATCACGTGCACGTGCCGCGTGTCGGGGTGCAGGCTGAGTGCGGTTTCGAGCGTGGCCGCGATGCCGAGAGATTCGCGCAGTCCCGTGATCTCGCGCCCCTCACGCATGCGCTCTTCGTAGCCTGTTACGCTGCAGAACACCAACGGGATGTCACCGAAGATGCGCGGGCCGCGTTCGCGCATGAACACGAACGCGTGGTCGTCACAGCAGATCGCCACGTCGATCCTCCTGCCCGCGTATTTGAGCTTGTACAGCTGCTCCAGCATGTCGAAGTACTCCGGCGTGTACAGCCGGCGCGCGTCCATGTACTCGAAGCACACCTCGATCTCGTCGCGGTGGATCGAGAGGGCCGAGAGAATGCCTTCGGAGAGATTGTCAGTCCAGGTGAACCCGCTGTGGTAGGAGTGCAGTACGAGTACGAGCTTGCCCTCAAGCGGTTCCTTCGGGAACGGAGCTGCAGGCACAGAGAAGGCCGCGAGGCACAGGAGCATTGCTGCGTTCGATCGCACGCCGGCAAAATACCTGTGCGCTGGATCGCAGTGGAACGAAGGACCTGGCCGACCGTGCATCTCGTATCTTTGCTGCTGTCAGCAGTTGCCAGTTGCCGGAGGTGTCCGCTATGCCGTCCCCGACCTTCAAGCGCCGCACGCACAGCGCGGTTGTCCCCGACCACCTCGACCTTCGCGACCGCATGTACCAGCCGCCGGTGGGGCTGGCGGTGGGACAGGAGAAGCGACCCGGTATCCACATACGGGTACGCGACCAGAAGAACACGAGTGCGTGCACCGGGTTCGCGCTGGGGACCGTCGTTGACACGCTGCTGTCGCGCTCGGGCAGAGCGAAGCTTGCGCCGGTCTCGCGGTTCATGATCTACGACATGGCGCGGCGCTACGACGAGTTTCCGGGGGTGAGCGACTCCGGCTCCAGCCTCCGGGGGGCCATGAAGGGCTGGTATAAGCACGGCGTGTGCAGCGAGAAGCTGTGGCCCTCGATGAAGATGCCGAAGAAGCCGTCGGCAGAGGGCGACTGGTGGGCTGACGCGGCGTTGCGGCCGCTGGGTGCATACTACCGGGTGGATACGCGCTCGGTTGCCGACATGCACGTGGCGCTGAACGAGACTGGCGTGCTCTACGCCAGCGCGGTCTGCCACGCGGGCTGGGATGAAGGCTACGGACTGCCGACGGCAAAGAAGAAGGGTTGGGTCATTCCGGCGCGACCCGTGGCGCCGGAGGACGGCGGGCATGCGTTTGCGATCGTGGGTTACACCCGTAAGGGCTTTGTCGTGCAGAACTCCTGGAGCAATGAGTGGGGCGAGGACGGACTGGGGGTGCTGAGTTACGAGGACTGGGGGGAGAACGCGATGGACTGCTGGGTGGCCCAGCTCGGCGTGGTGACCGAGCACCACCAGAAACTCAGCCGGAGTGCAGGGATCCGTGCCGCCGGCGGGGGGACGAACGCATCGGTGGACACATTCCTGCGCAACCACGAGGTCGCCCCCTATGTCATCGACATGGAGAACAACGGTCTGCTCAGCGCGACGGGAGAGTTCCGTACCTCCGAAGCCGATGTCGCGGCACTGGTGACAACGCGCCTGGCGAGCGCCTGTGCGGAGTGGGGTATCACCGCGGGCGACACGGTTGACATCGCTGTCTACGCGCACGGCGGGCTGGTGAGCGAGAAGGATGCTGCCGCCGCAGCGGCGGTCTGGATTCCGGAGCTGCTCAGCTGCCGGGTGTACCCAATCGTACTCATGTGGGAGAGCGATCTGCTGTCCACACTCCGCAACCGGTTCCGCGATCTGGTCAAAGGTTATCCGCCCAGGACCGGTGGGCTCCGTGACGTACTCAGGCGTCACTGGAACCGTCGCGTGGAGCGGCTGCTCAGCGGGCCCGGAAGCATGGTCTGGGGAGAGATGAAACAGAACGCGGAGTGTATCTCGGGGCATCCGAAAGGCGGGGGACGACTGCTTGCGGATGCGCTGAAGAGCTCCCCGGAACTCAGAAGGATCACGCCGCGGCTGCACCTGATCGGGCACTCCGCCGGGGCGATTGTGCACAGCCACGTGGCCAACTACCTGGGGGCGATGGGGTTCAGGTTCGAAACGCTCACTTTCATGGCGCCGGCGGTGCGGGTGGATACGTTCAGGGACCTGGTCGTGCCGGCCCTCAAGGGCGGGACCGTCAAACGGTACCAGCAGTTCCACCTGAGTGATGCGCTCGAGCAGAAGGACCCGACCTGCAGGAAGCTTCTCGGGTACAGCCGCTCGCTGTTGTGCCTGGTGGCCAACTCGTTCGAGAAGGGGGAGAAGACCCCGATACTGGGACTCGAGACGGATTACGAATCGCACGTGAAGGCACTGGGTCTCGAACGGGCCGAGGCATACTCGTCTCCCGGTGCCTGCTCGAACGCCACCACGCACGGCGGGTTCGACGACGACCCGAAGACGGTCGGGAGTGTCGTGGCATCGATCATGCAGCGCTGAACCAGACAGGAGGACCAGGCATGACTCGTTACATCGTGCCGATAGCCCTTGCGACAGCGGTTGCTGTGTCTGCCCAGGTTCCGGCTGTTCCCGCTGTTCACCCGCGCGTGTACGTGCGCAGCGGAGACATCGCGAGTATCCGGGCGAAGGCTGCTCTGCCCGAGTTCGCGACCGCGTGGCAGCGAGTGTCGCAGTCGCAGCACCCCCTGGCCCAGGCGCTCAGGTACCTGCTGGACGGGCAGGCGGCAACGGGCGACTCCGCGGTGGACAGCGCGCTCGTGGCGCTGAAGGCGTGCACCGATGCGCGGAGTCCGTTCAACGCCATGCACATCGGCGCGTGCGTCTACGACTGGTGCTACCCGCGCTTGTCCGCGCAGCAGCGGAGCGAGTTCGCCGCGGAATTCATTCGTGTCGCCGATTCCCACTCGCCCGGCTACCCGGCCGACTACAACACGCATGTGATCGTCGGACACAATACCGAGGGGTGGGTGATGTCGGACCAGCTGCCGGCCGGCATCGCGATGTACGGTGAGTCGCCGACCATGTATGACTCGGCAGCGGCCCTGTTCTTCGACAAGTTCGTGCCGGCACGCGATTTCTACTCCCGCTCGCACATGCACCACCAGGGCGATTCGTACATCGGTACACGCTACCAGCACGACATCCTTGTTGCATGGCTGTTCAGGCGAATGAGCGGGCAGGACATCTACAGCGATGACATGCGGTACGTCCCCTACCAGCTCGTTTACCATCTCCGGCCCGACGGCCAGCAGCTGCGCAGCGGCGACACCTACGACGACGGTGGTCGGAGCAGTGCCAAGCGCAGGATAGCGCTCTGGGCGGGCGCCTTCTATGACGACCCGTACCTGCTGGGCTTCGCCGACAGTGACATATTCTGGAGCTTCGACGCGGTGGACTGCGTATTCGAACTGCTGTTCCGCGAGGCTGGGGCGGCGACGGTGTCACTCTCACACCTTCCG
>CAZJJT010000262.1:0-6731 GCA_964546395.1 uncultured Fibrobacterota bacterium | reverse complement strand
TACGGCTCACTGGCGGCGCTTGTGAAGGGCACCGACGGCTGTGACGAACTGCTCACCTGGGGAATCACCGATCGCTACTCGTGGGTCCCGACGTTTTTCGAAGGGTACGGCGATGCGCTGCCGTTCGACAGCGATCTGCAGCCGAAACCGGCGCATGCGGCGATGTGTGAAGAGTTGAGGGGCTGAAGCGCTGACGCTACCCTTGGCCAACATGGTGCCGGTTGCCATAGTGGCTCGTAAGGCAAACAGGTGCAGCAACAGGTCGCGGGCCACCCGATCATGCTCCTTCTGTTTTGCGGGAAAGCTACCGCAGGGGAGCAGTACGCGCGCTCAGTTCCCGCACATCGGCAGCAGCAGCTCCGGCGTGCCCTCCCGGATCGCAGGGATCACGGGCGTAGCGGGAAGCGCCCGGCCCACCACCCGGATACGGCGGCCGACCAGGTCGTAGTAGTACCGCACCACCGGCACAGCCCGGGTGACACCCGCCAGCGGGCGGGAGCCGACGGCACTCGCCGTCGTCGACACGCTCACCGTGTCGCAGGGCTCGGTCTGCTGGTACGGGTGCACCTTGATCACCATGGCGCTGCTGACGACCGACGGCAGCGTGATGGTGTAGTTTGCCCAGGCTGAATCGCCGATGTCAATCGATGACTGCGTCATCAACAGGAACGTCTCTCCGCCGTCGGGGGACACCGAGATCTGCACCGACGGCACTTTCACCGTGCTCCACTGCACCAGCACCTGCGCCCCCGCGGCGAACTGCTGGGCCTCCAAGGGCGAAAGGATTGTGATCGAGGCCGAGGCCGCATAGTAGACTGTCACTTCCTGGTACGACGTGTCGGCGCCTGCGATTGCCGCCACGCGGTACCGGTTGTCCCCTTCCGCCGGCGAGTTGTCGGTGTACGACGAGTCGACGCCTACCGGCGGCCCCCATCCACTGCCGCCGTCGGAGCGCTGCACCGCGAACGTAAACTGCGGACCCAGCGTGTTCTGCCACGAGAGTTCAACCGTCGTCTCGGTCGCTGCGGACAGGATAGTCAACTGCTCCGCCGGGGTCTGCGACGGCGCCCACACCAACGGGCAGGTCCTGCTGGTCTGCTCACTGTCGGTGATTGTCACCAGTGCAGTATCGGGCAGCACCGGACCGTTCGTGACCGTGAACACGATGCCCACGTCACTGCCGTCCACGCTCACCGTCGGTGTGCCGGTCCAGGTCCTGTCGGTCTGCACGTCGGGTTCGCCCGAGTCACTCCAGTTGCTCAGGTGAATGGTGTCAGTCGGGTTGTCGGTGGTTACGAGGATCTGCGCCTCGGCTACGTGCCACACGCCCTGCACATCGGGATACGGGCCCAGCCATAGGTGTGCGAGGTTGTAGTATTCACGGTCGAGATCCATCAGGATAGGGTGTGCCCCGCTCGTGGCCGCCGCCCACTGCCACAGGTAGTTCGCGCTCCCCTCGAACATCATGCCGATCCACTCGCTTGAGTTCGCCACCTGCACCAGGCCGCAGCCGCGAGCGGCACTGATCGGCACCCCGTGTTCGAGTGTCGAGTCCTGCGTGAACGTGTCCCAGTTCCAGATCCAGATATAGGGGTGCGTGTTGTTGCTGAACTCCCAGCCTATATGAAGCGTCTTCGAGCCATCCGGCAGCATCATGTTCCCGTGGCCCCACTTGTAGGCATTGCGGATAATCGGGTGGTCGTAGTCGTTGTTCTCGATATAGATAAACGGCTTGGTTTGATCCCTCCCGGGATCGTTCTCGGGTGTGCCGCTCAGTGTCAACCATGACCACATCCGGCTCCCGTCGCGCGAGGCCAGCACGCCGCCGAAACTCGTGGTGCTCGGAAGGTAGTTCAGCGTACACACCACGCTCACCGTCATGCTCTCCGGCTGAAACCGCAGCAGCTCATACGTGTCCTTGTCATACCAGAAAATGCCCTGCTCCGTCCAGGCGAACGCCGCATACGAGGCCTTGAACGGGCGACCCAGGTCGATCAGCCGCGGGTTGGCACCGTCACGGTCGATAATCGCCAGCCGATCCTGCTGCTTGTAGAACGCCACCTGGGTCATGTCCGGCGAGTACTGCGCCGCCTTCACCGCTTCGGTCCAGCCCGCCGTGCTGCCTGGCGGCGGCCACAGCCGTGTCAGGCTGTCGGTGAGCGTGCTGTAATGGTACAACCCGTTCTGCGGCCGCTCCGCCACCACCCCGTGCTCCACCACCACGAGCATGTTGCACTCGGGAAGCTGTGCGTTGAGAATGGTGAACCCCAGAAGTACAAGCAGTGCCGTCCGCATCGGTCTCCCCCGAAGTATGGGCGTGGTATCAACAGTATCCGGCTGTCCCTGATACCCAATGTAGCGCCGCCACGGGGCGCCGTGGGCGAGGGGAACAGACGCTGGACAGTATTGTTCTATAACAATCCTACCGCAGCACCTGGACAACCCCGCTCAGCGGCACTGCGCCAGGCATGCGCACCCGGTACTGGTACACCCCGCTGGCCAGGCGCCCGGCGCCCACGGCCCTTCCGGCGATGTCGCTCAGCTCCACCGTTGCTTCCGCCGGGAGTCCCACGAACCGCACCACACCGCCCACCACCCGCACCACGGGGCGTAGCGGCATGCGCGAGTGGACCGCTACCCTGCTCACCGCTCCCGAGCCGGTCGTGAACGATTCCTCCACACTGGGCGGCGACAGGTTCAGGTTCGTGTCGTATGCACGCACGCGCACGTAGTACTGCGTGAGCCCCGCCAGACCGTCCAGCGTGCACGCTGCCGTGCTGCCGACATCGCGGCAGTTCCACCGTTTCACCACCTCATCAAACGAACTGCTCGTCGATACTTCCACACGATACCCCGCCACGCCACTCGCCGCGGCGGGGGCCACGGTCGAGTCCTGCGGTGCGCCCCAGTTCACCCGCACCAGCGCGCCGCTCAGGTTGAGCGCGACCACGTTCGTGGGCGGCGCAGGCGGCGCACCGTCGAAATCCGCCATCGCCCCGCTCGTACTCCACACCATCCGCCGCCGTGACAGCGTATCGCGCGTGCTGTAGCTCACCAGCTGCGCGCGGCTCACGTGTCCCGCTCCGTCACGCTCCCCCACCAGCCGCCCGTTGGCGGTGAACTCGTAGCTCGCCGCACCCGCATACCGTGTCCAGCCGCTGACTACCGGGGTCCCACTCCAGCAGAAGAACGTGTCGCGCTGCCACGAGCGGTTGTAGTCGAGGCTCTCCAGCAGGTAAAAATCCCGGTAGGCAACATCCAGCGGCGCACCGCGCGCCGTATCGTAGCGCCGCACCTGGTTGGGAAGGCTGTAGGCGGTAACAAACGCCGGCGCCGAGTAGTACACCCCGTTGTGCGCGAACGCCCCCACCACCGCCAGGCTCGAGAACAGCGGTGTGCCCGGAATCGTGTCGCCGTTGGCGTGGTCGAACTCGATGCGCACGGTCTTGTTGTCAGCGCTGAGCGGTACGATCCGCACGCGCGCCGGGTCGCCCCGCAGCAGGCGCCACTCGAAGGTGAGTGGACGGCCGTTGACATCATACGAGCTGTCGGCCGACACCACCATCTCGTGGACATGCTCGAAATCGCGCCACACGCGGCAGACCGAGGCAGGCGTATCGTACCATCGCTGGAGCGTGTTGATTCCGAACGTGCGCAGCCGATCGGCTGTCTCGAAATCATCCCCCACCACGCGCAGTCTTACCATGGCCGGCACGTTTGCCGGCAGCATTTCGTTTGCCAGCTGCACCATAGCCAGTGCGTTGCTCGCATTGTCGTAGGCGTTGGCATGCACCGCCCCGTTCAGGTACCCCTCATCATCGGCCGCCCGCGTGCGCCGCATGATCATCTGTATGGTCGGCATCAGCAGGTTCTCGTCGCGCAGCAGCGTCTTCACCGCGGGACGGAACGCGGCGAGTGTCCAGAAAAACTTCCGGACCTCGTCCAGCTCGCTGCCGCTCGAGCCCTGTGAGTTCGACACGCACGGAGTCATGGCATGGAAACGGTCGCCGCCGCCGTCACTGTCGTGGTCGCGGTGCTCGGGGTACCAGTAGGCGTTGTTGTGGGTGTACTGACGGTACACGCTGGCAGCCCCGCTCTGGCTCATCAGGCCGTAGCGCACCAGGCTCACCTGTCCCGGGAGCGTGGTGTAGGCAAGTGAGGCGTTCCCCACCACCACCTTCGTGCTGTCGGTGCTGTACACCGCACCGCGTGTGACCGGCAGCAGTGTTACCTGCGGGCAGGTTGCGTTCCCCGCATTGGCATGAAGGCTGTCGGCGTTGTGGTAGTAGTCGCCGGCGTTGCCCGCGGCAAGCCCCAGGCTGTCCTGCTGCTTGAGAAACGTGCACCAGCTCTCGGAAGAGTTGCAGATTGCCTGGGCGTTGAGCTGGGCGGTGAGTGCGGCCACGCAGATAAGCCCGCGTGCGGTCATGTTCATCACATACCCCCGTGGGTTGGGGTTGGCGGTATGCCTGAGTGTACCATAGGGGAGCGCGGTGTGGGGAGTGCGAAGTGGGTGATGAGGATACGGGTGGCCGAGCCGGGTACCCGGAACATCAACCCGCACGCGTTGGAAGCTGCGGTACTCGGCTGTGCCCCCCACTTTGTCCCCCGCTATCGGTACCTGCGCCGAAGCATATTCCCGGTAGACATGCCATTCGACAACATCGCCCACTACTCGCGCAACGCCGCGGCGTTCTGTGCGGTGTACGAAGAGGCCGACCCGGACACGATCCACAACCGTTGGTCGCACCTTCTCCCCGCACGCCCCGGCCGGGTGCTGGACATCGGCGCCGGTTCGGGACGTGATGCCGCCTGGCTCGAACACATGGGTCACGAAGTCTGGGCAGTGGAGCCGGCACAGGCCATGCGCGAGTACGCTGCCGCCCACCACCCCAGCACGCGTATCCACTGGCTCGACGACTCGCTGCCCGAACTGACCGCAGTGCGCGCACTCGATCTCAGTTTCGATCTCATCCTTGTCAGCGCGGTCTGGATGCATGTCGCTCCGACCGACCGCGAGCGCACGTTTGGCTACATCGCCCACCTGCTGGCACCTGACGACATGCTCGTGATGTCGCTGCGCAACGGACCGTTCCCCGATGAGCGCATCGGCTACCCGACCTCGGTGGCCGAAGTCGAACGGTTCGCGCAGAAACACCTGCTGACCAAGCTCCTCCAGGCATCACAGCCTGACGGCTTCGGCAGAGATACGGTGAGCTGGGAGTGGGTGGGGTTCGTGAAGAGTGGGGAGTGAGGAGCGTTGCCCGCGAGGCATGGAGCCGCAGTCCGTCGTAGAACTGCTCGATGTGCTCGAACAGCCCCTGTTCGGCATGTCTGACACCCGTGCTCTGGTCACGACAGGCCACGCCTGTTCGCGCCGGCAGTCAACTCACACACTACTGCCAGATCAGGTCAAGCCATTTCTGGCGGGTCATGCCCGGGAACGTGCCACCCATGGTGTAGTCATCGAAGTACGGGAAGAACGCTTTCGCCTGGATGAGCGAGTCTATCACCGTCGGTGTCATGGCGTTATTGCTGCCATCCAGCAGGTCGAGGGGAACCGACTGGACCATCGTGTCACTGCTCGCACGGTACGAGTACGGGCTGTTGAGATACACTGTCCACTCATCATCATAGTGCGGGTCGGCGACGACGGAGTCGATGTAGGGCTGCAGACGTGTCAAGTCGTAGTTCGACAGCGAGTTGTACAGGTAGAGGCGGGTCTGGGGATAGCCGTAGTCGCTGACGTAATCGTCATTGATCGGGAGCCGCTCGGCCCATTCGGCCTCGGGACGCCACCGGTACCTCGGCAGAAGTGTGCGAACGTCGGTGACCGGGTTGGTGAAGCCGACCGAGAGGTCGATGGTGATGGCGATGTGGTGGCTGTCAACGACCTCATCGAATGTATACGGCCCCGAGTGCAGTTCCTCCACAAACGTTATCAACGCTTCGGGCGTCTGGAACCTGGCAGCCAGGGCCGGGCTCACGCCCTGGTCGATAAGCTCATCCTGAATCTGCCCCATCTCTTCATCCAAGTCAATCACGTCAAGGCTCGAGATGATATCGTCGGACTGGTTGTCTGTCTCCGCCCTGATCGCTGCGAGTCCGCTCTTGAGTTTCGGCGTCGAGCTCTTGAGATCCTCCTCGACCGCGCTGGCACTGTTCTCGACAAGCGTCATGAACGCCGGCCGGTCCTCGAGATTGTAGCGCAGCATGCGATACACGACATTCATCGGGGCAGTCATGTCAATCGTTTCACTCGAGACAAGGGTATCGCCACGCAACTCGTAGGCACGCATACCGCTCAAGACGGCGCACTCCGAGGTCGCCACCATGTCGCTCACCCAGCTGTAGGTCTGGTCGGCAGCAGAGGTGTACAGGTCCATGTCGACCGCAGTCAGCATCCTGCACACGCCGCGCAACAATCGCATCGCACCGTCGAGCAGAAACACATCACCCACATCCACTTCCACGAGTTCGTTGCTGGCCGTGAACGTAACCGCCCAGTCACTTGTCGTTTCCAGCCGCGCAGCAGCATTGATAGCCTGCGTCAGTGCGGGCATCACGTCATCCTCAATCACCCCCTGCAGATAGTTGAACGTCAACAGTGACGGGAACGAGGGTATCTGGGCGCGAGCCTTGAGCAGGGCAGGCGACTGAACCAGTACCGATGTTGCAAGGCCCTGCAGACCATGCTTGTCCACCAGGGCCCGGCTGAGACCCGGCACAGC
>CAZJJT010000261.1:1801-6755 GCA_964546395.1 uncultured Fibrobacterota bacterium | reverse complement strand
CTTCATCATGCGCGATGACAACACTATCATGCGTCACTATGTCGTTCCCGATGCAAGCACGCGACCCAACGGACTTGACTCCTGCACGATTACGGCTACGGGGATAACGTATCCCATCGTTCGCTGGATCCAGTTCGACGACCCCGAGTGGTCAAACCATCCATACTACGCAGCGGCGAACTACTACTCCCGTCGGCGGTGGTGCTCTGGTGAGCCACGCGAAGTGGTGAAGCACGAAGCGGTTGTGCTGGTTGACCTCGTGTCCGGCGAGTACCTCGAGGTCCTGCGCACGACCAACTTCACCAACACGAGTACGACCGACATGATGTGGCCGTATGTCTGGATCGACACCGCAGGGTTTGTGGAAGGCAACTGGCTCGACACGTCGCTTGAGAACCCGATCCCGCTGCGTCCCGCAACCCATGGCACTGGTTCTCTCAAGCTGCAGCTCGACAATCTCACGCTGCAGTCATCGCTGCCGCTCCGCAGTGCTGCGGTCTACACGCTCCTGGGCACGGCGGTCAAGACGAGCCGGTTCGCGCAGCCGGTGCGCTCCGTTGTGCTCCCGCACCTCTCGGCCGGCACCTATTTCGTGCATGTCGAAGCGGTGTCGGGTGAGCGCGGTACCGTTCGTGTGAGCGTGGCTCGGTAGCGGTACTGGTACGTCGGAGGAACAGAGACGAGGGCGCGGGCAACCGCGCCCTCGCTCGTTGGTACGCCTCCCGCCCGTCCATCCACGCGCCCCCTTGCTTTCGCCCCCAACCCGTGATACACTAGTGATGGCCCGCGCGCGCGCGGCCACCAGGTGCAGGGAGGGTCGCATGGGGAAAGTGTCAGATGGTCTCGATTCTCCGATGCTTCGCCCCTATCTTGACGCGATCTCCCGCTCGTGCACGTTGACCAACGAAGAGGAAGCTGTCCTCGCTCGGCGGATTCGCCGCGGCGACCACGAAGCGCTCACGCACCTGGTCCGTGCCAACCTCCGCTTCGTAATCAACGTCGCACGCAACTACCAGGGGCAGGGCCTTCCCCTGGCCGACCTGATAAACGAGGGCAACATCGGTATGATGCGTGCCGCGCGGCGGTTCGACGAGCGCAAGAACTTCCGCTTCATCACGTACGCGGTCTGGTGGGTGCGCCAGGCAATCCTGCGTGCACTGGCTGACCAGGGGCGCTCGGTAAAACTTCCGCTCAACCGCGTAGGCGCCTTCCACCGCATCGTGCGCATGCAATCGCGGCTCGAACAACGGTTCGGGCGGCAACCGAACACCAGTGAAGTTGCGGAGGCGCTCAAGGTCAAGCAGCGTGACGTGGCAGACACGCTCGCCGCCGGTGCACCGTCGATCTCGCTTGACACGCCGGCGCAGGAAGACGACGGCAATTGTCTGATGGACTGTCTGGCGGATGACACCGCGAAGCTGCCGGACAACGAACTCGAGCGCCGCTCGTTTCGGGAGAGTCTTCTGCAGTACCTCAACATGCTCGAGCGTCGTGAACGCCAGATCCTCATCCTCTACTACGGCATGGACGGTGAAGAGCCGTACAGCCTCGAGGAGATCGGCCACCGGCTTCGCCTGACCCGGGAGCGCGCGCGCCAGCTGAAACAACGTGCCCTGAACAGACTTCGGCGGTGTTCCCTGCCGGTGGGCCTGGCTGAGGCCGTATAGGCAGATCAACGGCCGTAAGGCGCCACAGACACACGGAAACGCGGAGAGAGGCCCGGCGGGTACGGCCCCACGGCAGGCTGTGTCTCCGTACCGCGGTGGCACAGTTCTATCTTCCCTCGTCCGCCAGGACATCATCGCAACAGGCAGGCAGTCCGACACCGCAACGGGGAATGGTATGGCATTGTCAGGGGAACAGATCAACGAACGCGCGCAGCAGTACGTCGCTGCCGAGACCAACCAGGCGTTCCGTAGAGAGGTGGAGGAGATTCTCCAGCGAGCCGACACAGCCGAGCTCAACGAACGGTTCTATACCGATCTCGACTTCGGTACCGGCGGCCTTCGCGGGGTAATCGGCGGCGGGTTCAACCGCATGAACACGCTTGTGGTCCAGCGGGCCACGCAGGGGTTGGCAGCCTACATTGTCAAGAATGGCGGCACGACGTCGCCCGCCGCGGTAATCGCGTATGACTCGCGACGGTACTCCTCGACGTTCGCGCTGGACGCGGCACTGGTGCTGTGTGCCAACGGGGTCAAGACCTACGTGTTTTCCAGCCTGCGTCCGACGCCCGAGTTGTCGTTCGCGGTCCGCCATCTGAACGCAACCGCCGGTATCGTGGTGACTGCCTCGCACAACCCGCCCCGGTACAACGGCTACAAGGTGTACTGGAGTGACGGTGGGCAGGTGGTGCCGCCCCACGACAAGGGGATCATCGCCGAAGTCCGTGCGGTGCGCGACGTGCGTTCGATGACACGTGAGGAAGCGGAAAGCAAGGGCCTGCTCGTACGTGTCGACAAGGACGTGGACGACGCGTACGTGGAAATGGTGAAATCGCAGGCATTGCGGCCCGAACTGATGGAGCAGCGGGGCGGGTCGGTGAAGGTGGTGTACACGCCGCTGCACGGCTCCGGCGGAATGCTGGTAGAGCGTGTGCTGCGCGAACTCGGTGTGGAGATCACGTTTGTTGCCGAACAGCGGGAGCCGGACGGTGAGTTCCCCACGGTCACATCGCCCAATCCGGAAGAGGCCTCGGCGATGGCGTTGTCGCTGCAGCTTGCGGCGAAGGTGAAAGCGGACCTGGTGCTGGGGACCGACCCCGATGCCGACCGGCTGGGTATCGCAGTGCCCGAGGGCGGGAGCTACCGCCTGATATCCGGCAACCAGCTCGGCGCGCTGCTGGCCGACTATGTGTTCTCGACACGCAGGGAGCAGAACCGGCTGCCCGCGAAGCCGGCGTTTATCAAGACCATTGTGACCACCGAGTTGCAGCGTCTGATCGCCGAGAAGTACGGCGCCACAGTGTACGACACGCTTACCGGGTTCAAGTATATCGCCGAGAAGATCCGTGAGTTCGAGGCGCAGCCCAACGGCCCGGTCTACGTGCTGGGTGGCGAGGAGAGTTACGGCTTCCTCGTGGGCTCTTCGGTGCGCGATAAGGACGCAGTGTCGGCCGCGGCCATGGCCGTCGAGATGGCGTTGTATCACGTCTCCCGGGGGTCTTCGGTCATCGAACGGCTCAACGAGATCTACGAGGTGCACGGGTATTTCCAGGAAGCAATGATATCCACGAAGTTCGAAGGGCAATCGGGACTCGCCGCCATGGGTGCGCTCATGGATTCGCTGCGCGCCAAGCCGCCGTCCACGTTTGCCGGGCAGACGGTGGTGGCGGTGAAGGACTATCAGGATGGTACCACGACAATCCTCAGTTCGGCCGAACGCACGAAAGACATCACCCTGCCTTCCTCCAACGTCCTGCAGTTCATCCTGAGTGACATGACCATTGTCACCGCCCGTCCCTCGGGCACCGAACCCAAGATCAAGTTCTACGCATCATGCCGCAGCAACCCGGGTGTGGCGCTTGCCGAAGCGCGGCATATCGTGGATGAGAAGCTCCTCAGGGTAACGCAGGAGCTGGACCGGCTGTGCCGCTGAGACTCTTTGCGCCCCTGTCGGTCGGTTCGTTGTCGCTGCGCAACCGGACGGTTCGGGCGGGTTGTTTCGAGGGGATGAGTCCGGGTGGGTTGGTGGCCGACAGTCTCGTCGAGCACCATCGTGCCGTGGCCGCCGGTGGTATCGGCATGACAACCGTTGCGTACTGCGGCGTGAGTTTCGACGGGCGCGCGTTCGAGACCGAACTGTGGATGCGGCCGGAGGCGCAGCCGGGCCTGCGCACGCTGACCGACAGGGTCCACGCCGAGGGTGCCGCCGCCTCGATCCAGCTGGTTCACTGCGGGTTCTTTGCTTCGCCGAAAGCGATAGGGGGCCGCCCCGTTGGCGCATCGGTGAAGTACTGCGCGTTCCGCAACTCGCGTTGCCGGGCGATGAGCGAAGAGGATATCGAAGCGAAGACGCGGGCGTTCGCGGCTGCGGCGGTGATGGCGCGTGAGTGCGGGTTCGACGCGCTGGAGATCCACGCGGGCCACGGCTACCTGCTGAGCCAGTTCCTGTCGCCCTGGACCAACCGGCGCACCGACCGCTGGGGCGGCAGCCTCGAGAACCGTCTGCGATTTCCCGCACAGGTCGTGACACGTGTGCGTGAAGTGCTCGGGCCGGAGTTCCCGATCGTGGTGAAGATGAATGTCTACGACGGGTTTGCGGGCGGACTCTGTCTCGAGGAGGCGGTGGAAGCAGCACGAGCGTTCGAGCGCGCGGGCGCAAGCGCACTGGTCCCAAGCTGTGGGTTCACCGCGCGCACCCCCTTCGCCATGCTTCGGGGGCGGGTCCCGGTGCGGGAGATGGCGGCCAACCAGCGCAACCCGTTCACTCGGCTGTCGCTGCTGCTGTTCGGCAAGGCCATGGTTCAGTACTACCCCTTCGGGTCGATGTTTCTACTCGAGGCCAGTCGTCGCATCCGTGGTGCGGTAGGGATCCCCGTGGGCTATGTGGGCGGTGCCGTTGCGCTGGCAGAGATGGAGCAGGCACTGAGCGAAGGGTTCTCCTTTGTCCAGATCGGCCGCGCCACCATCCGTCACACCGACTTCGTCAACCGCCTTCAGGCCCGCACGCTGAGCGAATCGGACTGCGATCACTGCAACCGTTGTGTTGCGGCGATGGATGGCGGCGGGGTGTACTGTGTTTCTGAGGAGAAAGGGTTGCTGGCGCACGAGGGGATGTTGTGGGGGGCCCGCCTGGCCTGACGGCCACGCGGCACCACGCTTGCGCCCCAATGCCGGCCACCCGCGTCGGCGTTTCCGTTTCAATCGCTGGCCCGGAAGCGAAATGCTCTATCTGCCCTGTCACATGGGACCATCAGCAGAACTGAGAGGCTCAAAGAGGGCCGTTGCCACTA
>CAZJJT010000261.1:0-1791 GCA_964546395.1 uncultured Fibrobacterota bacterium | reverse complement strand
GCGCCTGGAATCCCCGGGAGTCCTGGCGGAGCAGGTGGCGGCAGCGAAGTAGGGGTTGGGGCGGGGGGAGTCGGATTTGCACTTTGTCTTCGATTTCGCCACAGCGTGCTCGAGGGCCTCAGAAGCGTTTGCCGCCCATACCTCATGGTGCTCCACTACACTCTCGTCCGCAAGCTGCCCCGGTGCAAGGGTTGCCACTGCAAACTTGATCAGGCCCTTCTTGTTGCGTACCACGGTGCCGGCTGTGGCGGAGACATGATCAATCATGTCCGAGACAAACGAGAGCGGGTTCTCCAGGCGCACGTACACATCGGTGCGGCTGTCCTCGTGGAACTCCCAGTGTTCCAGCTGCCACTCGCTCGCGAACCGTTTCACCGCCTCCTCGGGCGCGGCGGCGTCGGTCACTCCCAGCACTTCTGTGCGTGAGCTGCCTCCCCGCGCATTTCCCGAAACGTGGGTTACCATGAATGTTGCACTCTCAACAGGCTCTGTCATGGGCTGCTCCCCGGCGAACACCGTTTGCGGCACGGCTGCAGGCAACGCAAGCAACAGCAGGAACATGCGCATACTCAATGGGACCTCCGGAACAGTGGTGGTGGGATGGACTACGCCACATAGCTGTCGATGAACCGCTGCGCGTCACGCGACACTTCACGGTGGTGACCGAGGAGCAGGTGCCCGCCGGTGCGGTACTCGATGTAGTGTGACCCGGCGATGCGGCGGTGCGTTTCGCGGGCGATATCCACGGGTACCAGTCGGTCGTCAGCGCAGTGGATAATCAGCGCAGGGACACGGACCTGGTTAAGCAGGTCGGGGTCGAAGCGGGGAAGGGCCCGCATGTCGTCGGTGATGCCCCGGGCGCGCATGCTCACCGGCACGAACGACTCGATGAGTTCGCCAACTACCGAGAGTTCGGCTGCCGTGGCGGTCCGGTGGTTGGCCGCAGTGGCGCCCATGAACGCGGCGAGGTAGGGCCGGCCGGCCCGCACAACCGCCCACATCACCGGGTCCAGCGACAGCATCATGCGCTGCAGCACGGACAGTCCCCCGGCGAGCTCGTGAATTGCGCCACTCGCGCCGGAGAGCAGCACGAGTGCATGACAGCGACCGGGAAACAGGCGCGCGAACTCGACTGCCGACTGCGCACCTGCCGACATCGCCACCACCGCGGTGGCCGGAATATCGCATGTGTCAAGTAGCGCAGCGTGGTGGCGGGCCTGCTCTTCGGGGGTGTTGTCGGCGCTGGGGGGTGTGCGAAGGTAGCCGAAGCGGGAAGGGGCCACCCAGCGGTAGTTGCCGCCGATGATGCGGCCGATCAGCAGGCCCTGGTCCGAACCGCCACCGGTGCCATGCAGCGAGAGCACGGCTGGTCCGGCGCCGCTCTCGGCGTACTCCACGCGGCCGCGTGTGGTGTCAACGACGGTGCCGTGGGCGAGAAGCGCAGCGCGCTTCCGTCGCAGCTCCCGGCGGTAGGCGCCGAGGAGCCCGAATGCCCCCAACCCGGCAAGGAGAACGGCGGCGAGCGGTGCACTGGCCGTCCGTCGTGACTGCGACATGGGCGCTACTCCGCGCTGGTTGCTTCGTGGAGTGCCTTGAGCAGTTGATCGTGCGAGAATGGCTTCTGCAGCCTGCCGTGCACGCCAAGGCTCTCAGCAGCGCGAAGATACATGGCGGCGTTGGTATCGCCCGAAATGGCGATGATTCGGATTTCGGGGTGCGTGATCCGCACGTTGGTGATCACCTGCACCCCGTCCTTGCCCGGCATCACGATATCCACCACGACGACATCGA
>CAZJJT010000260.1:4461-6764 GCA_964546395.1 uncultured Fibrobacterota bacterium | reverse complement strand
CGGCGTAGGCGCTGGTGAACCGTACGCCCTCGGATTCGAGCCAGTTGATGTGCGGCGTGCGCATCCACGATGGTGCTGCGGCCCCACAGGAATCGAAACGCTGCTGGTCGGTGGAAATAAGCACGATGTTGGGCTTGTCTGCCGGCATGGTCCCCCCCCAGGTGTGTGGTTCCATAGTATAATAGAGATACGGCTGCTGTATTTCATCGCCAATAGGGCGACATAAATAGTACAATAAGGACATGGATAGGCAGACGATTCCGCCCCAGCACACCATGGTCGGACCGCAGCGGCTGGCAGGTGTGGTGCACCAGTTGCTGGACAGCGGCATCGGGCGGGTATGCGTGGTCGGCAGTACGGCATACCCGGTTGGTTCTCCCTTCGGCATGCCGAGCCTGACCCCGTGGCCTTTCCTGCTGGTGCCGCTGTCGGGGCCGATGCGGGTGATGGCCCCCTCGGTTGCGGGTGCCGGGTGGTATGCGGTGGAGTTGCAGGAACGCGATGCTGTGGTCTACGGCCCGGGGGCATGGCCGAGTATCGAGCGGTCACAGACGCGTGCTCATTTCAGGGCCACGTTTGCCGATGATGGTGTGTTGCTGGGAGTGCGAGATTGGCGCGAATCTGTGGCCGGGCGCACGGCGATGCCGGGGAGTCTGGAGCTGTGTCTTCTGGAGGGAGTCACGCCCGCCCGCGTCCGGATGCTGCTCGACATGGTGTTCGAGCCGGGCGGTGAAGGCGACTTCGACCGTGCTGTCCCTGCGCTCCAGTTGGTATTCCACGAATTGCTGCGCATGCTGCAGGACGTGTCCCGGCCCAGGGGCGCAGCAGTGCCTTCCGGCTGGGTATCGCTTCGCGAGTACGTGCGTCAGCATGTGCACGAGTCACCGTCGCGCGAGCAGGCTGCGTTGGCCCTCGGCATCACGGCGCGTCACGTGTCGCGCTTGTGCCGGGCAGCGGGTTCCGGAAGCTACCTGCAGTACCTCGACCGTCTGCGAATTGAACGAGCCAAGGCCCTGCTGCTTCAGCGGCGTGTGTCGGTGAAACTGGTTGCTGAAGCCTGCGGGTTCTCGAGTGTCAACTACTTCGTGCGTGTATTCCGCAAGCGTGCGGGCGTTACTCCTGGTGCGTGGCGGCGCAGCGCACAGGGCAGCAGCCGTGTTGCCATCGCGTGAGCAGAACGTAGATTCCCGCATTCCTTTTTGCCAGCCAGTAGACCCGGGAACAGAGATGGCAGACGAGACGATCAGGCCAGAGGACACGACTTCCGCCGAGATCGCGCAGACCGCGCAGAAGGTCGCTGTCGGGGGCCACGAACCCCCCGAAGATGCAAGCACCGGAGAGATAGCGGTCTACGCCTTCGGCAACATCGAGAACGCCGCCGCCAACCAGTTCTTCAACGTGCTCCAGCAGATCATGGTCGTCACGATGAGCATCAATCCGCTGCTCATCGGCCTTGCCCTGAGTGTCAAGACCCTGTGGGACAGTGTCACCGATCCTATCATGGCCTACATCACCGACAACACCAGGAGTCGCTGGGGAAGACGGCACCCCTACATACTCGTGGGTGGCGTCATCCGGATAGGCATGCTGCTGTTCGCCATCTCGTTCTTCCCGATTACCGAGATGCGGACGAACATGGAGCTTGACACCCAGAAGCAGGACGAGACTGCTCTGCAGACGGTGGCGAAGCTGTCCAGCCAGACGTCTGAGTTCCAGAAGTCGCCCCGCAAGACCCGCAAGACAGTGAAGGAACTCGGGAAGCTGGGCAAGACCCAACCCGACGCCGTGGTGGACCCGCTCGTCGCGTCGGTGATTGCCGGACTCGAGTCACCGGCCACTCTCGACCCCACGGTGCTGAGCGCCCGGCTCGATTCCCTGACTGCCCTGCTCAACGAACGGAGAGCGCGCAACCTCGCCACAGCTGCTGCGCGCGACCTGGCTCGGGCCGCGACGACTCGGTACACCAGGGAATCCAGGTTGAGCAAGGCAGACGAGAAGGACGCTGGCGAGCGGATCGAGGCAGCTCTCACGCCACTCCTTCTTGACTCCACGGCCAAGGGGCTCGTGGCGTTCGTGTCGAAGCCGGAGGAGATGGTCGGAGCCAAGATTCGGGCGAAGAATGCGGTCTCGGAGGTCCTCGCCGAAGGCTGCTCGGGTGCCGAGGATATGGCGGGCAGGATAGTCGCAGTCCTGGCTGACGAACTCAGCCGCAAGCAGGCACGCGACAGCTTCCGCAAGACGCTTGAGGGAGTCTATCAGTCGTTGGCGAAGGCGGGGCAGACCGAAGAAGAGAGTGCCGCAGC